>CAJOMW010000067.1:6217-9124 GCA_905235695.1 uncultured Clostridia bacterium
AAACTTCTTCTGGAAAAGCCGCTGAACAATATAAGCGTGCGCGAGATAGCTGATGAAGCGGATATAAACAGAGGAACGTTTTATCTTCATTACAGGGACGTATTTGACATGGCGGAACAGCTCCAGAATGAGATAATGGAAAAATTTGAAGAAATAATAACGTCACATGAGAGCGAGACTGACAGCGAGAACCTTGTACCCATGCTCGCAGACTGCTTTGAGCTGATATCCGAAAACGCAGACCTTGCAAAGGTCATGCTCAGCAGGAACGGCGACGCGGCGTTCCTCGACAAAATGAAAAACGCCGTCAACCATAAATTCTATAACGATGTTCAAAAGCTGACGAATATCGAAAACCCGTCGGAATTTGATATCTTCTACAACTACATAGTCTACGGATTTATAGGTATATGCACCACATGGCTCGAAAACGGCATGAAAGAGTCGACGCTTGAGATAGCCAAACTCACAGAGAAGCTTATACTTTCAAATACCAATGCGCTGGCGTGAAGAAATCACGAAGTGATCTTTACAATGCAAAATGCAAAATCGACGGAAAAAGCCTGCGGCTTTTAAAAGTGGAAAGTTGAAAATGGAAAGTTGAAAGTTGAAAGTTAAGGAAAAAAGCCTGCGGCTTTTAATAATTGAAAGTAGAAAATTGATGGCACCCCATGAAAAAACGAAAAGCTATTGATATTATCTGTACCAATAGCTTTTACATAGCCCGATTGATGGCGTGTTGAGGCACAGAAGCCGCTACATTCCACCTCAAATATATAACATGAAAAAATAAAGCTGCGGTAATCACACCGCAGCTTTTCTCAATTTGCCTTGCAAATCATATATACCGGTTGCCTCTGCTTCTGTTCTGCTCGGAACGCGGATTGACCAGCTCACGCCAGTCGAGCGAACCCTGGTCGAGCGCGAGGATAAGCGCCTCGGCTGTCGCAATATTTGTGGCGACGGGAACATTGTATATGTCGCAGAGCCTCAGCAGATTATGCTCCGCCTCATTGTACTGAGGCGCATTAAGAGGATTTCTGAAATAGAGAAGAAGGTCTATCTCATTGTAGGAAATCTTTGAGGAGAGCTGTTCAAGACCGCCCTGTCCTCCGGGCAGCATACATTCTATGTTAAGACCTATGGCTTCGGAAATGTACTTTCCGGTAGTCTCTGTGGCATACAGATTGTGCTTGCTGAGTATACCCTGATATGCCATACAAAATTCGGTCATCAGCTCTTTTTTTCTGTCTGAAGCGATTATTGCAATTTCCATATACTCTGTCCTTTCCCTTGTAATATCTATGTTAACAATTTCAGTAAATGTTCTTGTTCTTAACCCCGGTCTTTATGCCGCGAAGAAGCTTTACGTTCTTTCCGCCGAGCCTCTCGGCAACATTGTCGATTGCCTTTGCAAAATCGAGCTTTGGCACATACGTTTCGGCGAGCATACCCTGTTCCTGTGCGCGTACCATATCCGAATCATACGGTATGACACCGAGAAGCGGCAGATGCGTCTTTGAAATTATGTCGTAAAGTCCCACGTTTTCGCCGTTCTTTACGTCGTCTGCCCGAAAACCGTTGATTATGAGCCGTATGTCGGGATTTGCCTTGTCGCCCGCTAACTCGCTCACGGCTATGGCAGTCTTCTCAGCGGCGCGTATAGACGTGGCAGTGTGCAATGATACGACTATGATTACCGAGGCAAACTTTACCGCCTCTCTGTAAAGCGAATCCGGGCGCGCCGGCAGATCGAGGATAATGTAGTCGTAATCCTTCTTCAGTGCATCGATGAAGTCTTTTACGGCGTCATGCGTGAAAATTTCGGACGTGTCCGTGTCCTGAACCGCCTCCGGGTAAAACGCCGGCGCCGGCATGAAAAATAAATTTTCACTTTCTCCGTACTTCGTCACGGCACTCTCTATGCCGCACTTTTTGCTGACTGCATCGCAAATATTGAAGAGCGGCAGATCTTCGACGCCGAGAACCATATCAAGGCACCTCGACTCAAGGTCACAGTCAACCGCTATGACTTTCTTTCCGCTTTTTGCGAAGGACATGGCGAGATTTGCCGAAATTGTCGTTTTTCCGACCCCGCCCTTGAACGAGGTAACAAGAATTACCTTTGCCAAAACCTTTCCTCCGTAAAAAGCGGCATAAAACGCCGCATAATATTTTCTCTGTTTAATTATATCAAATAATACCGGTTTTGTCAATCTCAAAGAGACTATTTTTGTGTATTTGTGAGTTATGTTAAAAATATGACGCCTGATTGTAAAAAATAGACATAAATTGCTTCCGCTTTTTTGCTGTATTTTCGCTTAGAGTGCCTTTTGCCGCAGCTTATTATTTTTTTGTCTGCTAAAGATATTTCTTAAAAATCAGTAGGAATATTATACAAAATTCAATTATAATTAAAAAAACTTCATGAATATTGACATTCAGAGATCTGTATGTTATAATTACCATAATATACTATATTCACTATAATGGGTTAAGTGTGTTTCCTGTTACAAAGTGTACGCTGATAAGGTAATAGCGTATATTTTCTGACTAATGTAAAAGCAGTGATTTTGCCAAAAATCCGTACGCACCGATACAGGTCCTTGGAGGCATCATGTGATGAAAAAGGAAAAACATAATGGAATAAGTATCAAGACCGCGACCGCTGTTTATTTTATTGTGGTTATTTTAGTGTTGACCATCGCTATTTCGGGAGTTGGATATAATTTCTATAAAACCAGCGTCATGGATAGTTATACGAAATATGTGACAACGGTGTTGGATTATGCGCACACTGTTACCGAAGAGTATGAGGTGATGAGATCGGAGCTGAATAAAGTCAAAGAAAGCTCCGATGTCGATTACATTTATGCAGTCTATTTTGACGACATAAACGATGTAAAC
>CAJOMW010000068.1 GCA_905235695.1 uncultured Clostridia bacterium
TGTTTTTTCTGTTTATCTCTTTTTCTCTTTTTTTCTCTTTTTCTGTTGCTCTGCTGAGCGCAAATAAGCCTTCCCCTCCGCAAAGCCAATCGGAGATTGGCTCAGGAAGGTGGGCGGCGAAGCCGCTCGGATGAGGTGTAGGCGCAGATATAATCCTATTGTTCAACTTTGCCTAATGCGCCGCTTTTAATATTCTTTTCCTGTTGCGCTTAGCAGTAAAACAGCAAATGAGTATCAAAAGCCGCGCCCAGCCAATTCTGCACTTTGCACTGAAAAAAATCACTTCGTGATTTTTTCAACCCCCTTCTTCAGCGCTTCCCAGAGCGCAAACCGCACCTCTGTTTTGCCTCCGTCTGCTTCAAGAAGTCCGTTCACCTGCTCCTCGGTAAACCCATAGCTGAGAAAAGTCTCACGGTCGGCGTAAACGTCGTTCGTCGCGGCGGAGACGCATAGGGGCGGATACAGTACACACCACCAGTTTTTGCCCTCGGCTTTGCCGATGTTTATTCTGAGCGAGTAGTATTCCCCGGCAGGAAAGGTAAATTCGCCGTAGCGTCGAACGGGGTAGCTCTCTTTTCCGAATACGGCGCTCACCTCGTAGTCACTGCCGTTTTTTTCGAGCGACGCTCTTGCCGCCTCCTCGAGAAGTGGGAGACTTCCCTCAACCGCCGCTTTCGCTTCGTCCATGGTCATGCTGTCTCCGAGAATGCCGGCGGCAACTCCTATTATGTCGTTCCTTACCGCCAACTTTAAATTCTGATCGTACTCGCTGTCCGAGTTTGCTATAACGTGCAGGCGCACCGTGCTGTCGTATACGTTCACCGTCTTTTCACTTGCCATCGGAACGGCAAAGCTCACCGCATACAGCACGACAAAAGCTATCGCCGCACTAACGACTGCGGCACAAATGCACTTCTTTATTATCCGCTTTGTTCTTGTCTTCATCAAAATGACCTCCGAAAAAGTAAAAATCTTTCTTTTGAGGTCATTATTGACAACAGCGCCTGCTTTTATGCAAAAAGCAAAAATATGCACCGGCTTTCTTCCTGCTTTTGCAAAAACCCTCTCAATTATTTGAAAATCCAACGGATTTTCTTCCGCAATTCTTCATTATTCATTCTTCAGTATTCACTATTCACTATTCACTTTTTCGCCTCACCCTGCCGTGACGCCGCCGACGTTTGAGCTTATGGGTATCTCATCTCCGAGATATGTCGGCGTTGGCTTGAAGATACAGCTGAAAAAGTCCTTTATCCTCGCCGCCGCTTCGCGCACGTCCCGCATCCTCTGCCCGGTGTACGTAACTCTGTAAGAATCGACGCCGCAGGCATCGAGACCGAGCTTTTCCGCAATATATACGGCGCGGTACAGGTGATATTTCTGCGTAACTATTATGGGACGCTCGACTCTGAATATCGCCTTTGCCCTGTACATCGTTTCGTAGGTGGAAAAGCCGGCGTGATCCATGAACACATCGTCGTCCGGCACACCTCTGTCCATCGCATAATTCTTCATGGCGTTTACTTCGTCATAGTTTTTCTTTCCGTGGTCGCCGCTCATTATCATCTTGTCCGCCGCACCTGACATATACAGCTCTATCGCCTTATCGAGGCGGTCGCACAGCATACGGTTTGGCGTGCCGTCCGGCAGAAGTCCCGCGCCGAGTACGATTATGCAGTCGGCACCCTTCTCCGCCGCCTCCTCTTCGGACACTATGTTCCTGCCTCCGCCCATGACCACAGCAAGGTTTATAACGGCGGCAAAAATTACTGTGACTGCGGCAAAAAACGCGCACAACAGCAGCGCTCTTACGAGAAAACGTCTCATCTTATATCCCTTTCTTTAAAAGCGCATTACTCTTTCGGTTGAAATCCATTATTTGTTTTTCCTGTTTTTGCCTACGTTGCAGAAAATAAACGTAGCGGCTACCGCCGAGACAAAAGCCGCCACATAGACAAGGCGCTCTATCAGTATGCTCTTCTCCATGCGCTTTGCAATGAGGGCATAACCGTTTTCCGGTGCGTCAAAGCGGTTCTCCTCGTCCTCGGCGTTTTCTGCATTTTCTATCATGCGCTTTACCTCCGCATCCCTCGACTCGGAGCAAATAGCGTAATATTCGCGGCAGTCCTCACAGCGCTTGAGGTGACGGCGTATCAGCGATTCTGACATCTTGCTTGCGGTGCCGTCGAGATGGAGCGGCACGAGATCCTTCACGACCTCACAGACTATACTCATTTTTCAGTTCCTCCTTGACCTTGTTTTTTGCTCTGAAATAGATTACTTTTGCGGAGTTTTCGCTTATCCCCAGTGCCTCGCCCACCTGCTTGAACGACAGGTCGGCGTATATTCTGAGCACAATAACGTCCCTGTATTTTGACGGGAGCTTTTTTACCGTCTTCTGCACCGCCGCCTTCATTTCGCTTTTTATATATTCGGTTTCGGGATCGGTGTCGTTGCGGTCAAAGTACATATCGACGAGGTAATCTGCGCCGGCGTATGTATAGTCGCGCCCGCTTTTTCTGAGGTATTTATAGTAACAGTGCTTTGCTATTGCCGCAAGCCATGTGAACATATCGCTCTTGCCGCTGAAGGAGCCGAACGAGCGGAACGCCTGGAAAAAGGTCTCCTGCGTGAGGTCGGCGGCGGTGTCGTAGTCGCGGCACAATTTATGTAAGAAAGAAAAGACGCGCTTATAGTAATCGTTATATATTTTGCTGTATACTTCGTCTTTCTGCGACATTTTACACCACCTTTCTTTGAGTTAGGAGTGAAAGAAAAATCTTCGATTTTTCCCGGGAAGTTTTGCAAAGCAAAACTTCTTGGAGTTAGGAGTGAGGAGTTAAGGAAGATTTTTGCGAAGCAAAAATCTTGTTTTTAAAAGTCAACAGGCCGGATTTGTCGGCTCGTGATTATTTTTTAACAAAAAATTGTAACCTTTTTGGAAAATCCGGCACTAACTTGTTAAAACTTTAATGATTTGCCTTGTTTTCGTTTTCTTTGTACATTATACCATGAGCAAAAATGCTTGCTTGCAAGGGCATTTTGCGAAGCCGTCAATAACGCAGCGGTGCGAAGCGACAAGGCGGCAGCGCCGCCGAAAATCCGCAAAGCAAGCCTTCCTGCGTATATAATACCATAAAAGGCGTAATTTTGCAATATGTAAGGGAGCTTTTTAATGAGCTTTAAAATAATCGGAACAGGAAAATACGTCCCCGAAAAGGTGGTCACCAACGACGACCTCGCAAAAATAGTTGAAACAAGCGACGAGTGGATAAAAAAGCGCGTCGGAGTTGACGAGCGCCATCTCAGCTCGGGAGAGACTACCTCACAAATGGCGTTTCAGGCGGCAAAGGCGGCTCTTGAAAATGCCGGCGTTTCCCCCGAAGAGCTCGATCTCATAATAGTTTCCACCGTCAGCGGCGACACGATAACGCCCTCTATGTCCTGCAAGATACAGCAGATGCTCGGAGCCTCATGTAACTGCTACGACATAAATGCGGCTTGCGCGGCGTTTTTGTACCTGCTTGAAACGTCGGCCGGGCATTTTGCGCGCGGAAAGTGCAAAAAGGCGCTCGTTGTGGGCGCCGAAAGGCTGAGTGCGCTCGTTGACTGGAGCGACCGCTCGACCTGCGTCATATTCGGAGACGGCGCCGGTGCCGCAGTGCTCGAAGAAGGCGATTGTTACCTCGATTCCGTCTTTACGGTAAAAGGCGGAGATTCCGTCATAAAAATACCCACTCACAAGGGAATATCCCCCTACTTTTTAGGCGAGCAGGAAAAGCCGTTTATCCACATGCAGGGACAGGAAACCTTTAAATATGCGGTAAATGCGCTGTGTACCGATATAAAAACAATAATGGACAGAAATTCTCTCACCATTGACGATATAGCGTATATAATCCCTCATCAGGCAAACGTAAGGATCATAGATTTTGCCTCGAAAAAGCTGGATATACCGATAGAGAAGTTTGTTATAAACATGCAAAAATACGGCAACACTTCAAGTGCGAGCATACCGATAGCCCTCGATGAGCTTGGCCGCTCCGGAAAGCTGAAAAGCGGCGACCTTATAATAATGTGCGCCTTCGGCGGCGGACTTGCAAGCGGAGCAAATCTTATCAGGTGGGAAAAGTAAGATCTGCGCCCTCTTCACTGACTTTGGATGTTTCCGCTTTGCGGATTCAAATAAAAAATTATTCTAAAGGAGAAAATCACCATGGACATCAAAACTCAAGTAATCGAAGCAGTAGCAGAACTCGTAAACAAGGACGTAAGCGAGATAAACGAAGACACAAGGTTTGCCGATCTCGGAATCGACTCTCTCGACATAACAGAGCTTGCAATGAACCTCGAAGAGGCATTTGACATCGAACTCAGCGTTGACGCCTCCATCGCAACGATAGGCGACCTCGTAGAAAAGATCACAGAAGCAAAGAAGTAATTCTGCCGGAATTACTTCAGTTAAATTTTCTAAGTTATTGAAAGGACGGTTTGATTTATGATCAAATCACCTGTTTGCGAGCGGCTCGGCATAAAGTACCCCATATTCCAGGGCGGCATGGCGTGGGTATCGGACGGAAAGCTCGCCGCCGCCGTATCTAATGCGGGGGGGCTCGGCATAATATCCGCCATGAATGCAAACGCCGAGTATCTCAGAGGTCAGATAGAGACGGCAAAGAGCCTTACTGAAAAGCCCTTTGGCGTAAACATAATGCTCATGAGCCCGTTTGCGGCCGAATGTGCAAAGGTATGCGCAGAAATGAAGGTAAAAGTCGTGACCACCGGCGCCGGAAATTCCGCACAGTATATGCAGGAATGGCTCGACGCAGGAATAACGGTAATTCCCGTCGTAGCATCGGCGGCAATGGCAAAATCCGCAGAGCGCTCGGGCGCTTATGCGGTAATTGCGGAGGGACAGGAGTCCGGCGGCCACATCGGCGAGCTTACGACAATGGCTCTCGTTCCGCAGGTCTGTGATGCGGTAAGCATACCGGTCATCGCCGCAGGCGGCATAGGAGACGGGCGCGGCATGGCGGCGTCGCTCATGCTCGGGGCGTGCGGAGTACAGATGGGAACACGCTTCCTCGTAGCAAAGGAGTGCGGCATACATCAGAACTACAAGGACATGGTCCTCAAGGCGAGCGATATATCCACTGTCACCACTGGCAGACGCTTCGGCGGCAACACCTGCCGCTGCATAAAGAACCCGTTCAGCCGTTCCTTCAACTCGTATGAGTATTCCCTCGAGGCAACTCCAGAGGGCGTTGCGGATCTCGGCGCAGGCGCACTCAGAAAAGCGGCGGTAGACGGCGACAAGACCGACGGCTGCTTCCTTGCCGGGCAGATAAGCGGCCTAGTCAAGAGCGAACAGACGGCAGAGGAAATAATTCTCGACGTTATGCGCGGATGCGAAGAGCTTCTCGGGGGTGCGTCAAAATGGGTAGAATAGCGTTTTTGTTCTCAGGTCAGGGAGCGCAGTTTCCCGGCATGGGAAAGAGCTTTTACGAAAGCGACGCAGATATAAAGGCGCTCTTTGACAGGTGCGAAGAGATAAAAAGCGGAACGCTCGACGTTATGTTCAACGGTCCCGACGCCGTTCTGACCGATACTGTAAACGCTCAGCCGGCTCTGTATCTCTGCGACCTCGCTTCCGCTGTTGCCGCCGGGAAGGCAGGCATAAATGCGGACGCCGTATGCGGATTTTCTCTCGGAGAGCTTCCGGCTCTCGCATTTGCGGACGCATTCAGCTATGAGGACGGCTTTAAGCTCGTCATAAAGCGTGCGAGCGCAATGGCAAAGGCAGGAAAAGAAAACGAGAGCGGCATGGCGGCTGTCGTAAAGCTCTCAAACGAGGACGTGGAAAAGGCGTGCGAGGCGGTTCCCGGCACGTATCCCGTGAATTACAACTGTCAGGGACAGGTTTCGGTATCTCTCAGACCGGAGCTTATAGAGCCGCTTTCGGCAAAGGTCAGGGAGATGGGCGGCAGAGTTATTCCGCTCAAGGTTTCCGGAGGCTTCCACTCGCCGTATATGGACACGGCGGCAGAGGAATTTGCCGTTGAGCTTGACAAGGCGAGCATAGGACTTCCCAAGATAACCGCATATTCAAATGTCACGGCTCGCCCGTACAAGGACGAAGTAAAAGAGACGTTAAAGAAGCAGATAAACAGCCCGGTAAGGTGGGAAGACACCATAAAGGACCTCGCCGGGAGCGGCTTTGACACGTTTATAGAGACAGGCGTCGGCACGGTGCTTCAGAAGCTGGTAATGAAGATACTACCCGAGGCGAAGACGTACGCAATAAGCGACGTGGAATCCCTCGAAACAGTTAAAAAGGAGCTTTCACTATAATGGATAACGCTACAAGAAAGGTAGCCGTCGTAACGGGCGGCTCTATGGGAATAGGCAAGGCAATATGCCTCTCACTCGCAAAGGACGGCTGTGACATAGCCTTCCTTTACGTCGGAGACCGCGACGCCGCGGCGGAGACCGTAGGCGAGATAGAAGCGCTCGGCGCAAAGGCAAAAGCTTACTACTGCGACGTATCCTCTTACGGGGAGGTCGAAGAGACTTTTGGGCAGGTCAAAGCGGATTTTCCGACTTTTGACATACTTGTAAACAACGCAGGCATCACAAACGACAAGCTGCTTCTCTCCATGAAGCCCGAGGACTTCACAAAGGTCATCGACATAAACCTTGTCGGAGTTTTCAACGTGACAAAGCAGGTCTACCCCGTTCTCGCCAAAAAGAGAAGCGGCAGGATAGTAAACATAAGCTCGATAGCCGGAATTATGGGCAACGCCGGGCAGGCAAACTACGCTTCGTCCAAGGCGGGCGTCATCGGATTTACAAAGACCATCGCCCGTGAGCTTGCCGGCAGAAACGTCACCTGCAACGCCATAGCTCCCGGCTTTATAGCAACCTCCATGACGACGGCCTTCCAGGAGAGCGATGCGGCAAAGAACTCCGTTCCGCTCGGAAGATTCGGTACGCCGGAAGAGGTGGCGGCGCTCTGCTCGTATCTGTGCAGCGATGCGGCCGGGTTTGTGACGGGAGAAGTCATAAGGATTGACGGCGGAATGGC
>CAJOMW010000069.1 GCA_905235695.1 uncultured Clostridia bacterium
CACACAGGCTGTCTCCTACAAATATTTGTTAATATTGCATAAATTATGGGCTGTAACAATTCGTTTTGCTACAGCCCGCTCTTATATGTCACTCAATATTTCTTTGCCGCTTTAAGCTCTCTGTAAAGCTTTACAAAGCTGTCATGGCGTGTCTTTTCAACTTCTCCTCTTTCTATTGCTTCCATCACGCCGCACCCGTCCTCGCAAACGTGGGTGCAGTCTGTATATCTGCAGCCGCGAGCGTACTTTTCTATGTCCGGGAACGACCAAAGAAGCCCTTCGAGGGTAAGCAGGTTGAATCCCGACACATCCACCATGCTAAATCCCGGCGTATCGCCTATATATGTATTTTCGCCCATCTTGAACAGCTCCGTCACACGCGTTGTGTGCTTGCCCCTTGAAATTTTCCGGCTTATTTCGCCCGTCGTAAGGGAGAGCGAGGGGTAGAGCGCATTCAGAAGGCTGGTCTTTCCAACACCCGATGCACCCGAAAAGAAGCAGGTCTTTCCCTTGGTCTTTTTTCGTATTGCTTCAAGTTTGTCGGCGTATCCGTCCGCATTTTTTGCGGAAATACAGACGGTATCTATACCGCTTCTCAGGTATATTCTCTCTATTTCATCTGCGCCTTTAAGATCGCATTTGTTTATGACGAGCAGAACGTCAATGCCGTTGAAGTGCGCAATGGCGGTCAGCTTGTCGAGAATGAACAGATCGGGATCGGGCGATGATGACGCTATAACCAGCACAAGAAGGTCGATATTTGCCGCCGAAGGGCGTATGAGCGAGTTCTTTCTCGGAAGAATATCGGTTATAAATCCGCTCTCGTCGTCCACTATATCGAACTCGACGTTGTCCCCCGTGAGAGGGGTTATTTTTTCGCGTCTGAAAGCTCCCTTTGCACGGCAGTCGTACACCTTTCCGTCGACGTTCTCAACGGAGTACAGTCCGCCCGTGCTCTTTATTATCTTTCCGTTTGACTTCATACAGTGTCGTCTCAGTTTCCGTCGCGCATGGCAATAAGCCCGGCGATGTCGTCAATCTGTCCGTTTCCGCTGTCGCTCTGACTGCTGCCCGAGGATTCGGGCGATGTCGTCTGCACAGGCGCCTGCGCTGCCGCAGGCGCGCCGCTCTGAGCTTTGTCGGATGAGGAGGATGGCTGAGTTGTGGTTGCCGGTGTGTTATTCTGTGGACGGGTAGATATCGAGCCCTGCGTATCATAGCTCAAAATATCGATACCGGTATTGCGGATTACGGCGTCGGGATCCGAGCTTCCTATGCTTACCCAAAGGTCGACAGCGGTTATTCCCTGTGCGGCAAGCTCGCCTGCCGAGTGGCTCGCCTTGATGACAACGCCTGCCCCGACAGTATCGCTCTCCTCATAGTATATCTTTCCGAGGGCGAGTTTGCTGTTTATTATGGCCCTTCTCGCCTCGTCGAGTGTCAGTCCCTCGAGAGTCGGAACAAGGGTACTAGATATCTTCTGCCCCTTGCTCACGTAAAGAGTGACTTCGAGGTCGTCAGAGACCTTCACGAGCTCGTCTGCCGCCGGCTCCGTTCTTATTACGTATTCCGCCGGGTACGAGTCGTGGTACTCCTCTACTACTTTTATCGAGCTGAGCGGAAATTCGGAAGTCATAGCCGCACTGAGCTCGGTTCTTATTATCTTCTTTGCGTCGCTCTGGTGCATGAGCTCGCAGTCGGGCATCCTCGCCTCTTCCGAGCCCATATTGACATAAAGTGTCACGGGTATGAGCTTTCCCTCCTGCTTTACCCTGACGGCGCCCTCCTCGGGATCCTGCCTTACGACGACGTTTGAGCCGTAAGACGTACTGCGCACGTAGTTGACGGCGCTTATCGCATATCCTTCGCTCTGCATATATTCCGTCAGCTCTCCGTCGTACTTTCTGCCGGTAAACGATATTACCGTCACCTTTCTCTCTTCGCTGTTGTTTCCGTCAACTCCGAGCACCTTGTCGACCGCCATTGAGAAGCCGTTCCCCAATTTATCTATTGTACTCGCATTTTCGTCTGTTGACGAGGTGCCCTTGAACAGCGGTATCACCCACACGAGCAGGAATATCAGCGCAACGGCCAGGAACGATGCGGCAACGCCTGAAACTATCGGGAACATCGAGCGGCTTCCGCGCACATACTTCTTCAGCCTTGCCTTCTTCTTTTCCTCGTTTTCGTAGTCGCCTTTATTTATCTTTGCGCCGGATGCGCCGGTGCCGCTTGGGGTATTCGCAAAGACGACGTTGGGATTGTGCGCAAAATAGTCGAGAGCTTTGAGCATGGCGGAAGCGCTGACAAATCTGTCGTCCGGATCCTTTCTCATCGCCTTCAGGATTATCTGCTCAAGTCCGACGGGTATCTGCTGATTTATTTCACGTGGTGCGAGGGGCTCGTTCGAGACCTGCATCATTGCGACGGCGACCGGGCTGTCGGCTATGAACGGAAGCCTTCCCGTCACCATTTCGTAAAGCATGACGCCGGTAGAATATATATCGGTTCTGAAATCCACCTTGCCGCCGGACGCCTGCTCGGGGCTTATATAGTTGACTGTGCCTATCGCCTTGTCGGTCATGGTTATAGACTCGGCGTTCGGTATTTTTGCGATTCCGAAGTCGGTGACCTTTACCGTGCCGTCGGGAAGTAGCATGATGTTCTGAGGCTTTACGTCGCGGTGTATTACCTGCTTCTCGTGCGCATGGGAGAGCGCATCGAGCACCTGCTTTGTGTAGTAGACGGCTTCCTTCCAGCTCAGAGTTCCTATGCGGTCCATATAATCCTTAAGAGTTATGCCGTCTATGAACTCCATAACTATATACTTGCGCTCTTCTGAGATGACTACGTCAAGTATCTTTACTATGTTCTTGTGACTTAGCATGGATACGGTCTTGGACTCGTTTATAAAGCGCTTTACCGCCCTCTCATCGTCCTTGAACTCATCGCTCAGTATCTTTATCGCTACATCCTGCTCCGCAACGAGGTCCCTCGCCTTGAGAACATACGCCATTCCGCCGACGCCCACGACGTTTTCTATCTTATATCTCTTGTCGATAATTCTGTTTATAAGCTTGTCAAAGGAATTTGTGTCCATTATATGAGTCCTTTCCGAAAAATAAATAGGATCATCGCTTTACTTCTTTATCACTATGGCGGTTATGTTATCTCCGCCTCCGGCTGCGTTTGCCGCGTCTATATACGCCTTTGCCGTGTCCTCAGCACTATTATTCTGCTTAAATATCTTATTTAATTCACTGTCGGATACAAAATTCGTCAGTCCGTCGCTGCAAAGGAGAAGTCCGTCCATATCGAACTTCATCAGGAATGAGTCAAATTCGACCTCTTCCTGCGTGCCTACCGCCCTTGTTATTATGTTCTTATTGGGGTGATTTTTGGACTCGGCGACAGTTATCGAACCGCTGTCGAGAAGTGCCTGGACGTAGGAGTGGTCGTGGGATATCTGATTTATACGCCCTCTTGCAAATTTATATATCCTGCTGTCTCCGACGCTAACAGCCCAAATCCTCTCGGAATCGGTAAGCGCCGCGCAAAGAGTTGTTCCCATTCCGGCAAGGTCTGCGCTTTCGGTTGACATCTCGTAAACCTTTTTATTTGCGTCCGCAACGGCGTCTCTAAGCGCCTTTTCGTACTTGTCCTTATCGCCGCCTGCCGCATCGATTTTAATCGCCGCCGAACACACAAAAGCGTCCACGGCATTGCTGCTCGCAGTCTTTCCGCCGTTTGCTCCGCCCATTCCGTCGCATACAACGAGGAGATAAAGGTCGTCCATCTGGACTATCTTAAAGCTGTCCTGGTTGGTCTGTCTGACCTTTCCCATATCCGTAAGACCGAATACATTCACACGTCGTCACCTCTTTTAAGTAAAAATCAAATTGTAAAACCAAAATGACGTTATACGTCTATGCTTCTTCTTTTATGCTGTCGCGCCTGAGCTGTCCGCACGAGGCGTTTATGTCGCTGCCGAGCCTTCTGCGCACCGTGACCGTTATATGCGCCTTCTCAAGCACCGACGAGAACTTTTCTATCGCTTCCTTGGAGCTCTTTACGTAGCTTCTCTCTCTTACGTCGTTGAGCGGAATGAGGTTCACATGGCACAGCATACCCTTCAGTATGTCCCTCAAAGCCGCCGCACACTCCGGCGTATCGTTCTCGCCGTGTATCATGGAATACTCAAACGATATGCGCCGTCCGGTTTTCTCTATGTAATATCTGCAGGAAGAGATAAGCTCGTCTATGTCAAACTTTCTTGCGACCGGCATAAGATGCGCTCTTAAATCCTGCGACGGTGCGTGGAGCGATACCGAAAGCGTTATCTGCAAATTTTCATCGGCGAGTTTTCTTATCTTGTCGCACAGTCCGCAAGTGGAGAGAGATATATGTCTCTGCCCGATATTAAGCCCTTCGGGATCATTAACGAGCTTTAAAAATCTGAGCGTGTTATCGTAGTTGTCGAGAGGCTCGCCTATGCCCATCATTACGATATTCGATACGCGCTCGCCCGTATCTTTTTCCACGGCAATCACCTGCCCGAGCATTTCCGACGGGGTGAGGTTTCTGACAAGTCCTCCGAGAGTCGAAGCGCAGAAGGTACAGCCCATGCGGCACCCGACCTGCGTTGAAATACACACCGTATTTCCGTGTTCGTATCTCATGAACACGCTCTCGATACATTCGCCGTCGTACAGCTCAAAAAGGTATTTTATAGTTCCGTCAATTTTTGAGACGAGCTTTGCCTTGACCTTCGGCAGAGCTATATATGCGTCCTCCTTAAGCGCCTCGCGTATTCTCGAAGGGACGTTTGTCATTTCGTCAAAATCGGAAACGCCCTTAACGAGCCATGAATATATCTGTCCTGCTCTGAATTTTTCAATTTTCAGTCCGGTCTTTTCCGAGAGAGAGGCGAGATACTGTAAAAGCTCGTCTTTTGAAAATCCGGATACATCGGTTTTGTTCATTTTTCCACCGTTTTTTCGATTTGGCAGCCGCCGGCCGAAAGCGCCTCTATCGCCCTTTCAAAGTTTTCGCTCTTTACGAGCACATAGTCGGTATTATAAGTCGAAACGGCAAATATCCCTATCTTTTCGTCGGCAAGGATGCCGGATATTTTTGACAGAACGCCCGTGAGTGAGAAGTCGAGAACGCCCTCTATGCGAAAAGCCCTCCAAAAGTCCTCTCTGTCAACGGTTTCTTCCGGAGCGTCACACGTCCTGCATACAAGCGATATTTCCTCGTCCGTCTTAGCGGCAAAAGTAAAATCCCTTGACAGATCTATATACTTTAAATCCTTAACCTTGCAGACCGTGAAAAGTCCGTCTATTGCCTTTATCTTCATTTTACCTTTACGAGCTTTGCGGCGAAAAAGCCGTCCGTTCCGTCAATGTGCGGGAAGAATGTCTTCATGCCGCCGTCTCCCTTTTCAAATACGTCTTTGTCGGGCTGAAAATCGCCGTTTCTGCCGAGAAAATCAGCCACGACTTCCTCGTTCTCCGCCTTTCTGAGCGTACAGGTCGAATATACTATAAATCCGCCTTTTTTTACGTACTTTGCGCTCGAAAAAAGTATCTCTTTTTGTATTTCGGGGAGTCTTTCTATATCCTGTCTGCCCTTATATCTTATATCAGGCTTTTTCGCAATTATTCCGAGCCCGGAGCACGGCACATCGCATATAACGGCGTCCGCCATTCCGAAAAGCTCTTCTTTCGGCGTTCTCGCGTCGTTTTTTTCTGTTATAACAGACGTAATTCCGAGTCTCTTTGTTCCTTTGTCAATGAGCGCAAGCCTGTTTTCGTGCAGGTCGAACGAATATATCCTTCCCCTGTTTTCAAGCTGCACAGCCGCGCTGAAGGTCTTTCCTCCGGGGCAGGCGCAGGTATCTACTATTATCGGATCATCCGACTTTACCGACTGCAAATTCACAAGAGAGGCGCACGCCGCGCTCGACTCGTCCTGGACGTAGAACAGACCTTCCTCAAAGCCGCTTATCTCCCCGACCGGAACGCTCTTTGAAAGTGTTACGACGTCTTTTCCGACAACATTTGCGCCGAAGTCTTTCGGCAGGCGGTCTGCAAAATCGCTTGCAGATATTTTAAGCGTATTTACTTTAAGAGTGAGCTT
>CAJOMW010000070.1 GCA_905235695.1 uncultured Clostridia bacterium
AAGTTTTGCGGTCACGAGACTGCGGTGAGGGCGCGGTTTTGATGAGGCTTATGCAGTGGTACTTTATTACTTTTGCAAGTGGTATGCGCTGCTTTCTGCCTCTTTTTCGGCAGTGTGTAATCGTGCATAATGCATTTTGGCAGTCGTTCTTTTCATAACGGCTTTTAAAAGAGCCGCAAAGCAATCTTTACCACAGCAACCCACTAATGATATGAGAAGCTATGGGTATCACAAATATAAAAAAATTACATATAGTCCTGTTGAAGGCGTGTGGAGGCACTACAGCTGTCGTTTTTATATAGCCATCTGTAAGCGCAGTAAAGCAGCGCTTTGCACCGTCGGCACATCTGTGGAGAGCCGAAGGCTCGGAACCCGTTATGTGCCGACGCAGCGTCCTTAGATTTGCCCTTCCCACGCCCGGGAAGGGCAAAAATGGTACTTTTCTTTTTCAAGAAAAGTACGTAAAACGTATCCCCAAAGCTCTGAAGGAGCTTTGGTAACCGCACCTGCGCTTAGCAGTAAAACAGCAAAAGAGTATCAAAAGCCGCGCCCCGGCCAATTCTGCACTTTGCATTGAAAAATCAAAGATTTTTCAAATAGCTTACCTCGCGGTAGTTCATGTACTTCCACTTTCCCGGCGTCAGCATACCTATCGTCAGCTCGCCGACCGATACACGCTTCAGACGCACTATCTGAAGACCGAGACTTTCACACATCTTGCGTATCTGGCGGTTTCTGCCCTCACTGAGAACGAACTTCAAAATGGTAGTGCCCTCTTTTCGCTCGATTATCGAAACCTTCACCGGCTTTATCTTGTAGTCGTCTATAACCATGGGACCGTTGAGCGCCGCAAGCTGTTCCGGCTCTATCTCGGTCTTTATCTTGACGTGATATATCTTTTCAACGTGATTTTTCGGGTGCATGAGCTTGTTCGCCACCTCACCGTCGTTTGTGAGTATGAGAAGCCCCTCCGAGTCCATGTCAAGCCTGCCGCAGGGGTATACTCTCTCGGGAATATCCTTTAGCAGCTCCGGAAGACACTTTCTGCCTTCTTCGTCGGACATCGTGGTCACATATCCTCTCGGCTTGTACAGCATTACGTACAGCTTCTGAGAAGAACCCTTTACCGGCTTCCCGTTGTATCTGACTTCATCTATGCCGGGAGTTATCTTCTGACCTATTTCGGCTCTTGCGCCGTTTACGGTGACTTTTCCCGCCGCTATCTCCTTTTCGGCGGCGCGGCGCGACATCAGACCGCAGTCCGACATATATTTCTGCAAGCGCATACTTTCCATTATCGTTTCCCTTTTCCTTGATTTATATAAGAAAAACGGCGAAATAAAATATTCCGCCGCTTATATTGCTAAAGCTCTGCTTAGTCAGCCAAGGCGTCTTTTCTCGAGAGATTGAGCCTTCCCTTTTCGTCGATGCCGAGTACCTTTACCCTGATCGTGTCGCCGACCGTGACTACGTCCTCTACCTTTTCAACACGCTTCTTGTCGAGCTTTGAAATGTGGACGAGTCCCTCCTTGCCGGGAGCTATCTCGACGAATGCGCCGAACGACATGAGCCTCGTTACCTTGCCGGTAAACTCCGCACCGGGCTCGGGATCGTACGCTATCGCCTCTACAAGCCCCTTCGCACGCTCTGCGGCGGCCTTGTCAACGGACGCTATAAATACCGTTCCGTCGTCCTCTATGTCTATCTTCGTTCCGGTCTCGGCGGTTATTGCCTGTATTACCTTACCGCTCTTGCCGATAACGTCGCCTATCTTCTCGGGATCTATCTTTATGGTTATCATCTTGGGAGCAAACTCGGATACGTCGCTTCTCGGAGCAGGTATGCATTTCAGCATTATCTCATCGAGTATATACTCTCTGCCCTTGCGTGTCTGTGCAAACGCCGCCTTGATTATCTCCGGCGTAAGACCGTCTATCTTGAGGTCCATCTGGATTGCCGTGATGCCCTTCTTGGTACCTGCTACCTTGAAGTCCATATCTCCGAAGAAGTCCTCAAGTCCCTGTATGTCGAGCATGGTCATCCATCTCTCGCCCTCGGTTATGAGTCCGCAGGATATGCCGGCAACCGGTGCGCTTATCGGAACGCCCGCATCCATAAGTGCGAGGGTTGAAGCGCAGATGGAGGCCTGCGAGGTTGATCCGTTGGAGGAGATAACTTCCGAAACAAGTCTGAGAGAGTAGGGGAAGTCGTCAACCGACGGTATTACCGGTAAGAGCGCACGCTCAGCGAGTGCGCCGTGACCTATCTCGCGTCTGCCGGGACCTCTTGAGGGCTTTGTCTCGCCTACGGAGTAGGAGGGCATATTGTAGTGGTGCATATATCTCTTGTACTCTTCGTTGTCTATACCGTCGAGCATCTGCTGTTCGGCGACGAGTCCGAGCGTCGCAACGGTTACGACCTGAGTCTGACCTCTGGTGAACATTGCGGAGCCGTGCGTTCTCTCAAAGAGCTTGACTTCCGCCGCAAGCGGTCTTATCTCGTCGAGCTTTCTTCCGTCTACACGCTTTCCGTCGTCAAGCAGCCAGCGTCTTACTACGAACTTCTGGAGCTTGTACATACACTCCGCTATCTCGGCCTTTCTGTCCTCTTCCGGATAAAGCTCTTCAAAGTGAGAGTAAACGTCCTCGTAAACTACGCTCAGTCTCTCTTCTCTTATATTCTTGTCGTCGGTGTCGAGAGCCGCTCTCACCTTTTCTATCGCATATTCGCTTACTGCGTCGAAGAGGTCGTGGTCAACCTCGCATGAAGGATATTCAAACTTCTTCTTGCCGACTTCTTCCTTGATGTGCTCTATAAACGCAACAGTCGCCTGGTTTACCTCGTGCGCCTTCATTATGGCGTCGAACATGGTGTCCTCAACGACTTCCTTTGCGCCTGCCTCTATCATTACGACCTTCTTGGAGCTGCTTGCAACGGTGAGCTCGAGATCGGACTTTGCACGCTGCTCTTCGGTGGGGTTGATGACTATTTCGCCGTCAACGAGGCCTACGAAAACGCTTGCGACAGGTCCGTTCCAGGGTATATCGGATATTGAGAGCGCAATGGATGCGCCGATAAGTCCCGTAACCTCGGGTGAGCAGTCGGGATCTACCGAAAGCACGAGGAGGTTGAGCGTTACGTCGTTTCTCAGATCCTTGGGGAAGAGAGGACGGATAGGTCTGTCGATGACACGTGAGGTGAGTATCGCCTTTTCTGTGGGCTTACCCTCGCGCTTGAGGAAGGAGCCGGGTATCTTTCCGACAGCGTAAAGCCTTTCCTCAAAGTCGACAGAGAGGGGAAGGAAGTCTATGCCGTCTCTGGGAGCGGCGGAAGCGGTAGCGGTGGCGAGTATCGCCGTGCCGCCGTATCTTACGAGGCACGAGCCGTTAGCGAGCTGTGCCATTTTGCCGGTCTCGACCGTGAGAGGTCTTCCGGCGAGCGTGGTTGAAAACGTCTTGTAATTTTCAAACATGGATTTTTTCCTCCGTATTTTTTATTTTTGCGGAGGTCCGTAACTCTTTAGTTTAGCACTTAGATCCGAACCGAAGGTGTCTTCGGTCAAGGTTTAAATGCTAAAACAGCTATGGCACTCCGCATTTTTTGTTTTGGTCAAAAAATCAAGCAAGGCGAACAGGTCTTTGCCGGCTCGCCTTGATGACCATGATTACTTTCTGATACCGAGCTTTTCGATGATCGCACGATAGCGTTCGATGTCAGTCTTGATGAGGTAGTTGAGAAGGTTTCTTCTGTGACCTACCATCTTGAGAAGACCGCGTCTTGAGTGATGGTCGTTCTTGTTTACCTTGAGATGCTCGGTAAGGGTGTTTATCCTGTAGGTAAGGATTGCTATCTGTACCTCGGGTGAACCCGTATCGCCCTCGTGAAGCTTATACTTCTCGATGATCTCCTGCTTGACGTCCTTCTGGATCATTTCTTTTTTCCACCTTTCTTCAATATTTGCCGTGTCTCCCGAAACATAGCCAAAGGTCGGTGTGCGCCTCTTTAACCTGCGAAATATGCTCGCAAAAGTAAGGCTGTGTCCCCTGACAAAGCATCGGGTGAGAATAAATGCTTTTACTGTCCTGTAAAAGCAAGCATTCGGTCGGCGTTTAGTAGTATACCACATTATTTTTTTTTTGTAAATAGAAAAGGAAAAGTTTTTTTGAAAATTTTGTTAAAAAATATCGGAATGTTATTAAATTAGGACAATTTCAAGCGCCGCAGCCGCACTGAAATGCGAAAATGCCGCCAAAATTCGTCTTTGCTTAATTTTCAAAAAAACATGGACTTTTTCACAATTAGGTGGTAAAATAATATAAAATAAATAAATTCAACTAATTTTTGAAAGGCGTGAATTTGCTTTATGAGAAGCGATAACGTAAAAAAAGGCGCCGAGCGTGCGCCTAACAGAAGTCTTTTCTATGCGATGGGATATACGAAGGAGGAGCTCGACAGACCGCTTATCGGCGTAGTCTCTGCTCACAGCGAGATAGTCCCGGGGCATATACACCTCGATAAAATAGCCGAAGCCGTGAAGGCAGGCGTGAGAATGGCGGGCGGAACGCCGGTGCTCATACCGTCTATCGGCGTTTGCGACGGAATAGCAATGGGACATATCGGCATGAAATACTCCCTTGCGAGCCGCGAGCTCATAGCCGACAGCGTAGAGACCATGACCATGGCTCACCAGCTCGACGGACTCGTGCTCATACCTAACTGCGACAAGATAGTTCCGGGTATGGTGATGGCGGCGGTGAGAATGGATATCCCTGCCGTGGTATGCAGCGGCGGACCTATGCTCGCAGGCAAGTACGACGGACAGGAGGTCAGCCTTTCAAAGATGTTTGAGGCGGTCGGTGCATATAAGGCAGGCATAATAGATGAGGAAAAGCTGTACGAATGCGAGACGGGCGTATGCCCCGGCTGCGGAAGCTGCGCCGGAATGTACACGGCAAACAGCATGAACTGCCTGTGCGAAGCCGTCGGCATAGCACTTCCCGGAAACGGCACGATACCTGCCGTAAGCAACAAGAGAACCTTGCTTGCAAAGTACGCCGGCATGGCGATAATGAGACTCGTTGAAGAGGGCATTACCGCAAGGGACATAATAAACGAGAAGTCGCTCAAAAACGCTCTCGCATGCGACATGGCGCTCGGATGCAGCTCGAACAGCGTGCTTCACCTCCTCGCCATAGCAAATGAGGCAGGCGTGCAGCTCGACCTCAAAATTTTCAACGAGATAAGCGAGAGAACGCCTAACCTCTGCCACCTCGCTCCGGCAGGTCCCACGCATATGCAGGACCTCGACGACGCAGGCGGAATCCCGGCCGTCCAGGCTGAGCTTCTCAAAGCAAACCTCATCGACGGCTCGGCTCTCACCGTCACCGGAAAGACCGTCGCCGAGAATGTAAGCGGCGCCTGCATAAAAGACACGAAAAACATCCGTCCGCTCGATAACCCTTACAGCAAGACGGGCGGATTACAGATACTCTGGGGAAATATCGCAAAGAACGGCTGCGTCGTAAAGAGAAGCGCCGTAGCTCCCGAAATGCTCAGGCACTCGGGACCGGCAAGGGTATTTGACAGCGAGGACGAGGCGATAGCCGCCATATATGCAGGAAAAATAGTCGACGGAGACGTCGTCGTCATACGCTATGAGGGACCGATGGGAGGCCCCGGAATGCGCGAAATGCTCAATCCCACGAGCGCACTTGCCGGAATGAAGCTAGATAAGACGGTAGCCCTCATAACCGACGGACGCTTCTCGGGCGCGAGCCGCGGTGCGTCGATAGGACACGTATCTCCGGAAGCCGCCGCAGGCGGAGAGATAGGTCTCATAAACGAAGGCGACATAATCGACATAGATATACCCGGCGCATCCATAAACGTAAAGGTGTCTGACGAGGTTCTCGAAGAGCGCAGAAGGAACTACGTGCCGCGCGAGCCGAACATAAAGACCGGCTGGCTCTCGAGATACTCAAAGCTCGTCAGCGGCGCCGACAAGGGAGCAATAATGAAGAACTGAGTCTTGCGCTCAGCTCTTCGGTTAAGAGAAAAACGTGAAAAGATAAGAGAAGTCCGTCTCGGCGACGGACTTCAGGTCGCTGACTTATGCTTTGTCAGCGGGTTAGGCGGCGCAAAAGCGCCGCTTTTGATATTCTTTTTTTGTTGCTCTGCTGAGCGCAGGTGCTGTATCCAAAGTGCCTTTCTGGCACAAAAAGCACCTTATGGTGCTTTGGGGATAACGGGCTCTTCTTTTTGCGCGTGCAAAAAGAAGCAAAAAGCACGTTTTCTTTCTCTTGTAAGAGAAAGAAAAGGGAAAGAGAACTGCGTCGGCATATTACGGGCTCCGAGCCTTTGGCTCTCCGCAGATATGCCGACGGTGCCATGCCCCATTTTACTGCCCTTACAATGGGCTACATCAATTCAGCGGTTGCAGTGCCTCAAATTTCTTCGGTGGAGTTGCTGATATAAAGAGTGTT
>CAJOMW010000071.1 GCA_905235695.1 uncultured Clostridia bacterium
TCTTGAATCTTCTCTTGCCATACAGCATTAACTCTTATAATTTCTAAAACACCAGAAAGGCATTTATCATGCTCGATTTGTTTAAAAGCAAAAACGGAATGAAAGAAATATTAAAGGACGCCGAAAAGAGGGCAAATTATACCTGTGCGTCCTGTAAAGAAGAAATAAGCGCCGCAGAAATGGCCGGCAACCTCTTTATCTGCCCGAAGTGCGGCAAGTATCAGAGAGTTGCTCCGCGCGACAGAATAAATCTCATCTGCGACAAGGGCTCTTTCAAGGAGATAGCGGGAAACGTCACGAGCAAGGACTTCCTCGGATTTCCAAGCTACGCCGAAAAGCTTGAAAAGGCAAAGGCGCAGACCGGCGAAACCGAAGCCGTCGTCTGCGGCTCCGCAAAGATAGGCGGCAATAAGTGCGTTGTGTTCGTCATGGATTCCCGCTTTATCATGGCGAGCATGGGAAGCGCCGTCGGCGAGCGCGTGACAAGGGCGTTTGAGTATGCGACCGAAAAAAAGCTGCCGATAATCGGCTTCACGGCGTCCGGCGGTGCGAGAATGCAGGAGGGCATAGTCTCCCTCATGCAGATGGCAAAGTGCAGCGGTGCGGTAAAGCGCCACTCCGAGAGCGGAAACCTTTACATCACGGTGCTTACCGATCCGACGACCGGCGGCGTTACTGCGTCGTTCGCAATGCAGGGCGACATTATACTTGCCGAGCCGAATGCTCTCGTAGGGTTTGCCGGAAGGAGAGTTATCGAGCAGAACACAGGCTCCACCCTCCCCGACAACTTCCAGAGTGCGGAGTTCCTTCTCGAGCACGGTTTTGTCGACAATATCGCCGGGAGAGGCGACCTCAGGGACGTTCTCACCAACATAATAGAAATACACTACAAGGGGGCAAAGTGATATGACTGCTTACGAAAAACTCAAAACGGCAAGAAGATCCGACCGGCCCACCGGAAAAAGCTATATAGATGAAATGTTTGAAAACAAGGTGTTTCTCTGCGGCGACAGGAGATTCGGCGAAGATGCGGCAATAGTCGGCGGCATCGGCTATCTCGGAAAGCAGCCCGTCACGTTTATTGCGATAGACAAGGGACAGACCACCGAGGAGCGTGTAAAGAAAAACTTCGGCTGCCCGAAGCCCGAGGGATACCGCAAGGCACTCAGGCTTATGAAGCAGGCGGAGAAATTCAGCCGTCCCGTGGTTTGCTTTGTCGACACGCTCGGCGCATACCCCGGAGCGGAGGGCGAAGAGCGAGGACAGGGCGAAGCCATCGCCGAAAACCTCATGGAGATGATGGGGCTGAAAACTCCGGTAATATCCATAGTCATAGGCGAAGGCGGAAGCGGCGGAGCGCTGGGACTTGCGGTGTCGGACAGGGTGTACATGCTTGAGAACGCCGTATATTCGGTAATAACGCCGGAGGGGTGTGCAAGTATTCTTTGGAAGGATGCGGCAAGAGCGCCGGATGCGGCGGAGTGCCTGCACATAACGGCCGAGGACATGGTAAAGTTCGGCGTAGCCGAGAGGATAATTTCCGAAGACTTCGGAGATTTTCCGAAGATGTGCGACAGCCTGAAAGAGCAGCTGCTCTCGGACCTCAAGGAGATAAAGTCTCTCAGCAAGCGCAAGATGCTCGACGCAAGGTACACGAGATTCCGCAAAATAGGAGTATACGAGGAAGCTCGTTAAAGTTGAAAATGGAAAATGGAAAATTGAAAATTAAGGAAAAAAGCCTGCGGCTTTTAATAATTCATAATGCATAATTCATAATTCATAATTGATGTCACCCCACTGAAAAACGATAAGCTATTGGTATTATCCGTACCAATAGCTTTTATTTAGCCCTGTTGAGGGCGTGTTGAGGCACGACAGAAACCTATAATAGCTACGCACCCCCGAAAAGAAGCAGAAAGCGGCGCAAAAAGCGCCTGCGCCAAAGAACACAAAAAACAAAAATATTACATATATTTTCACTATTTGTCTTTATTATTGGAAATAAATGTGCTATAATATTAAAAATATTATAGAATTGAAATAAGGTCAGGAGGATTTTACCTATGAACGATTGCCTTTTTTGTAAGATAGCCGAAGGCTCGATCCCGTCAAAGAAAGTCTACGAGGACGAGTATATGCTTGCCTTCCATGATATAAACCCCACGTTCTTGTCATACCCAAAACGCATATTGCAAACGTAGACGGCATAACCGCCGACAACTCCGAGTGCGTCGCAAAGATATTTGAGAAGATGGGCGATATAGCAAAGGCGGCAGGCATAGAGAACGGATACAGAGTAATATCAAACTGCGGAAGCGACGCAAAGCAGTCGGTAATGCACCTGCATTTCCATATCCTCGGCGGTCAGGAGCTGCCGGAGAAAATGGCTTAAAGATAAACGGAAAGGAACAGACAAAGATGAATAACAGTGAGCAGAAGTACTACAAGATGAATATAGCCGGACTCGACAGAGAGCTTCCGATATGCCCCCTGAACGATAAGCTGTCGATAGCGGGCTTCGTTATGCTCGGCGACTACGAGCTGGTTACAGCCTGCGCAAAAGAACTGAACAGCAAGCTCCCCGAGCACGACTATCTTATCGCTCCCGAGGCAAAGTCAATATCCCTCATAAACGAAATGGCGCGCCTCGCAGGCGAAAAGAAGCACTTTGTCGCAAGAAAGGGCATAAAGGCGTACATGACAAACCCCATAAGCGTAAACGTGCAGTCGATAACCACCGCAAAGGAGCAGACTCTCTACCTTGACGGCAAGGACGCCGAGCTTATGAAGGGCAAGAGAATAGTCATTGTCGACGACGTTATAAGCACGGGAGAATCACTTATTGCCGTTGAAAAGCTCATAGCAAAGGCGGGAGGAATAGTCGTAGGCAGAGCCGCCGTACTCGCAGAGGGAGACGCAGCGGACAGGACGGATATAATCTACCTCGAAAAGCTGCCTCTGTTCTTTAACTGATGAAGCAAAAAGCGGCGTTTTACACCCTCGGCTGCCGCGTCAATCAGTACGAGACGCGGGCGATAGAAGAGGCGTTTGAGAGAAGGGGCTTTGAGATAGGCTCCTTTGACGAGAAGTGCGACGTTTATATCATAAACACCTGTACGGTCACGGCGGAAAGTGACAGGAAGTCAAGACAGTTTATCCGCCGGGCGTACAAAAACGGCGGCGGCGACGCCGTCGTTATTGCAGTTGGATGTATGGTGCAGGTAAGCCCCGAGGAGACAAAAGAGATACTCGGACTCGACTGCGCTATCGGCTCAAAGGACAAGATGGCGTGTGTCAACAAGGCGATAGAGCTGCTTATGAAAAAGCGCGGAGCGGCGGCTCTTGCCGATGATGCCGAAAGAACCGATACAGACAGTATGTGCATAACCTCACCCGACGGCACGCGCGCCTTTCTGAAAATTGCCGACGGCTGCGACAATCACTGCGCCTATTGCATAATTCCCAAGGCAAGGGGCGAGGTGACTTCAAAGAAAGAGGAGGACGTGTGCAGGGAAGCGGCAATTCTTGCGGACGGCGGCTGCAGGGAGATAGTTCTGACGGGAATAGAGACTGCGGCGTACGGAAAAGATACCGGAAGCGACCTGATAACCCTTATTGAAAAGGTGAACGCCCTTGACTGCGGACTTTGCCGCATAAGACTCGGCTCGCTCGAGCCGACAGTCATAAAGGAAAACAGCGTAAAGCGCCTCGCATCATGCGAAAAGCTCATGCCGCACTATCACCTCTCGCTCCAGAGCGGAAGCGACGGAGTGCTCAGACGCATGAGGAGAAAGTATAATACGGCGCAGTTTTACAACGTCGTCGGAATGCTGCGCGAAAACATAAAGGACGTTGCCGTTACGACGGATATAATCGTGGGATTTCCCGGCGAGACGGAGAGGGAGTTCGAGGAAACGGCGAATTTCGTGAGAAAGTGCGGATTTATGTACGTTCATATCTTCCCGTATTCCGACAGAGCCGGCACCGAGGCGTCGGGAATGGACGGCAAGATCCCCGAGCCCGAAAAAAAGCGCAGGGCAGCTCGCCTCAGGGAAGTCATGCTCGAGACCAGGAGAGAGGCACTCGGAAGGTTTATCGGCACGGAGCGAAAAGTGCTCGTCGAGACAATAAAGGACGGGTATGCGTCGGGATATACGGAAAATTATATAGAGACGAGATTCAAGGCGAGCGAAGCTACTCGTGAAAACACCGTCGTATCCGTTGTACTGACGGAGATAGCGGACGATGCGGAGTACGTTGTCGCCGCCCTTTCAGATAAAAAGCCGGAGGAATGAGCCAAATGTCGGAAGACACACACGAAAACATAATAGAAGCGAGAGAGCTTTTCTACGCCTATACCGTCGAGGACGAAAACGGAAAAGAGACGGAGAGAGTGGCGATAGAAAACCTTGGCGCAGATATACCGAGAGGAAAATTCACGGCGATAATCGGGCATAACGGCTCGGGAAAGTCCACCATGGCGAAGCTGCTCTCGGGAATATTCACTCCCAAAAGCGGCACCGTTTACGTTTTCAAAAACGGCGAGAGCGGCATTTCGTCGCTTGATGAGAGCAATAATTTTGAGATAAGAAAAACGGTCGGAATGGTGTTTCAGAACCCCGACAATCAGCTTGTGGCAACGATAGTCGAGGACGACGTCGCTTTTGCGCCGGAAAACCTCGGGATCCCGTCCGACGAGATACGCAGAAGGGTAGACAGCGCTCTCGAGACGGTCGGACTTTCCGAATACGCCGACCACGACACGCACAAGCTCTCGGGCGGTCAGAAGCAGAGAGTTGCGATAGCCGGAATGCTCGCCATGGAGCCGGAGTGCATAATATTTGACGAATCTACGGCGATGCTCGATCCCAAAGGCAGGAGCGACATCATGGATACCATACTTCGCCTTCGAGATAAGGGGATAACCGTAGTGCTCATAACCCACTATATGGACGAAGCGGCAAAGGCGGACAACATTCTCGTGGTAGACCACGGAAGAGTTTGCATGAGCGGAACGCCGGAGGAGATATTTGACAGAGAAGAGGAGCTTGAGAAGCTCGGACTTGAGGCTCCGCAGGCGTCGGCGCTCGTTTACAGGCTGAAAAAGAGCGGCATAGATATCGGGACAAGGGGCGTTCTCGACGCAGAAGGCGCGGCAAAGGCGATATTTGAAGCTCTCGGACGCAAGAACTGATTTTTGGAGATAAAAATGCTCGAATTTAAAAACGTTTCTTATTTATACGGCAAAAACACACCTTTTGAGAAGGTGGCGGTAGATGACGTCTCGCTCACGATAAAGGACGATATGACGACGGGACTTATAGGACACACCGGCTCGGGAAAATCCACCCTCGCTCAGATGATGAACGCACTGCTGAGACCTACGAGCGGAGAGGTACTGCTCGACGGCAAGGACATAAACGCCAAGGACTATAATACCCACCTCGTCCGCTTTGAAGTGGGGCTTGTGTTCCAGTATCCGGAGTATCAGCTCTTTGAGGAGACGGTGTACAAGGACATCTCATTCGGTCCGAAAAACATGGGGCTGAGCGAGCAGGAGATAGACGAGAGGGTAAGGTTTGCCGCATCCTTTACGGGGATAACGGACGATATGCTGAAAAAGAGCCCGTTTGAGCTGTCGGGAGGGCAAAAGAGAAGGGTTGCGATAGCAGGCGTTGTCGCAATGGACCCGAAGGTGCTTGTGCTCGACGAGCCGGCCGCAGGTCTTGATCCGAGCGGCAGAAGAGAGATACTCGGAGGACTTGTCGAATACAGAAAGAAGCGGAAAAACAGCCTCGTTATCATATCTCACAGCATGGAGGACATAGCTCTGTACTCCGATGAGATAATCGCAATGCATAGCGGAAAGGTGCTTATATCCGGCACTCCGTCGGAGGTCTTTTCCGAGAGCAGACTGCTCGTCGAATCCGGGCTCAATATCCCGCAGGTGACCGAGGTGCTCGTGAATCTGCGTGAAATGGGTGTTGACGTGCGGAGCAACGTGTATAATCCGGACGAGGCATTTGAAGAGATAAAGGCGCTTTTTGACGCAAAAAAATAAACGGCGAACATTGACCTTGCTGCTTTGATACGAAGCAGAAGGCGGGATAAATTTTTTCAGAAAGGATTTGTCGAAAAATGACCGTAAAGGTGAAGTCCGCTTCCGTATACGGAATAGAGGGATTTATAGTAGACGTCGAGTGTTACAGCACGGGAAGCTTCCCGAAGTTTTCGCTTGTGGGACTGCCCGACGCCGCCGTCCGGGAGGCGTACGACAGGATAAAGGCGGCAATATCCTCTTCCGGCATAGAGTTTCCGCCGTCTACGATAACCGTAAACCTCGCGCCGGCCGACAGATTAAAGCAGGGAACCGCATTTGACCTTGCAATTCTTCTTGCAATCCTTAAGGGAACAGTGCTCTCGAGCGTCGACACCGACGGCAAGTGCTTTATAGGCGAGCTGTCGCTCTCAGGCGAAATCAGGAGGATAAACGGAATGCTCCCGATGTGCCTTGCCGCAAAGAAGGCAGGCATAAAGGAGATATACGTGCCAATCGAAAATGCGGCGGAGGCGGCGGTCGTGGAGGGAATAGACGTCTACGGCGTCGACAACGTAAATCAGCTCATAGCGCACCTCACGGACGTTGTGAAAATAGAAAAGACAAGCTCGGACAACTACTCGCTCTTTGAGGCTTCCTATGACGGCGTACCGGACTTTTCCGACGTAAAGGGACAGGACGGCGCAAAAAAGGCGCTTGAGATAGCGGCGGCAGGAATGCACAACGTGCTTCTGATAGGCCCTCCCGGAACAGGCAAGAGTATGCTCGCAAAGCGCCTCCCCGGAATACTTCCGCCAATGAGCTTTGAAGAATCTATCGAGACGACGGGAATACACTCCGTCTGCGGCACTCTGGAAGAGGGCAGACCGCTCGTCGTGACGCGCCCGTTCCGCTCTCCCCATCACACACTCTCCACCGCCGGACTTATAGGCGGCGGCAAAAACCCGATGCCCGGAGAAATATCCCTCGCACATAACGGAGTTCTCTTTCTCGACGAGCTTCCCGAGTTCAAAAAGGACTCGACAGACGCTCTTCGCCAGCCGATAGAGGACGGTGCGGTTACGATAACGCGCGTCAACGGCAGAATGAGATACCCGAGCAAGTTCATGCTGGTCTGTGCAATGAACCCATGTAAGTGCGGCTATTACGGAAGCGACGACAAGAAGTGCACCTGCTCGAAAGAGGCGAGAAACAACTATCTCTCCAAGGTCTCAGGCCCTATGCTCGACAGGATAGATATACAGATAGAGGTCGGCTCTCTTACCTACGACACACTAACGGACAGCTCCGAGCGGGAGAAGTCCGCCGAGATAAGAAAGCGCATCGAGAGGGCGAGAGACCGCATGATAAAGAGATACGCCGGAACGGGTATATACGCTAACGGTCAGCTCACTCCTCCAATGATTCGGGAGTACTGCGTAATGGACGAAGGCGCACAGGAGGTAATGCGCGCCGCATTCGACAGGCTCGGACTCTCGGCGAGAGGGTACGACAGGATACTCCGCCTCGGAAAGACGATAGCAGACATGGACGACAGCGACCTCATAAAGAAGCAGCACATTGCCCAGGCGGTACAGCTGAGAAGCCTCGACCGCAAGTACTGGAATTCTTAGCCGATTATCGTGTCGGAAATGCGGAAAACGGTGCCGTTTTTTGCCCGTTTTCAAGAAGTGCATAAAATTTGCAAAATGTTCAAAAATTTTTAGTAAAAAACTGATGATTTTATATTATTCGCTCCGCAAATCGCCTTTTTCGGTAAACATAATAATGCCCCAAAAAAATTATTTTTCACCGCCAAAATGTTGATAACTATGTTGATAATGTTTATAACTAAGTGAAAAAGTGGCTTTTCGATGCCCGATTGAGGGAATTTTTGAGTTTTCCGGCAGAAAACGACAAAATGCGAAATTGCGTAAAAACGGCACTGATTATGTAAACGTAAAACGTAAACGGCGAAGGAATATTTATGCATAACAGGCGAATAAATATGCAAAAATCAATAAAATTACCATGGGCGGCATGGCGCTCTTTAAGGAGTATGTAACGAGCAGTGAAGAAGAGACCGAAAAGGCGGCGGCGGAGTTTGCAGCCTCTCTTGTGAGCGGAGATTTTCTCGCTTTTTACGGAGATCTCGGCTCAGGCAAAACGGCGTTCATAAGAGGGCTTGCGTCGGTGCTGTGCAGGGGAGCGAGGGTATCGAGCCCGACGTATGCTATTGTAAACGAGTACAACGGCGACCTAAACATATACCATTTTGATATGTACCGCATAACCGACGACGACTCGCTCTACTCGACCGGCTTTTACGACTACTTTGACCGAAGCGGCATTATCGCCGCCGAATGGTGCGAAAACGTGCCGTTCGCACTGCCCGAAAAGAGGTACGACATAGTCTTTGAGAAGACGTCGGAGACCGGGCGGAGGATAACGATAAGCAAGTGCGGCGGATAGGCGAAGGAAAATTTGTGTATTTTTGTTATACTGCCTGTAAATTTCGGCGCAAAACGGTTGACAAGCAAATCAAGGCGAATATAATTAAATCATCGGATAATAAAGAAAAAGAGGTTTTGTCGGAATGAAAAGCAAAATCAGTTTAAAGATAACGGCAGGCATTATAATGCTGCTCTCTCTCATAACGGCGGCGTTCAGGTACGTCCTGCTGATAAATCACATAGATCCGTCGAACGGTCTGTACACAAGTCAGGTTCTCGGAAACGTGTTTTTCGGGGCGGTCTGCTTTATCGTTGTGCTCGCTCTGCTGACGTATTTTTACGTCAAAAAGGCTGACGTCAAAAGTCCGATAAAGGAAAAATCTGTCGGCTGTGCAATAGCTTCTGCGCTGTGCATACTCTCGTTTGCCGCACTGTTCTTCACAGAAATCTTCAACCTCGCCGCCGGCGTAGGGAAGCCCGACATACTCATGATAGCGGCGCTTGTGCTCTGCATACCGTCGGTAATAAGCTTTCTGAACGTGTTTTTTGTCAGCATCGGCAAGAGCAAATTTTCCAATCTTGCACTGCTCCCGGCTTTTCCGCCGCTGTACGTAGCCGTACGGACGATAAGCCTCTTTATAGACACGTCGACGCAGATAAACGCCTCCCAGCGCTCGTTTGAGCTTCTCACCATGGTCTTTGCGATGATGTTTCTCGTGACCGAGGCATCGTATTCCGTCCGTATGCGCCCGGATGAAGACGCCGAAAAGAATAAGAAGAACAGAGACGCAAGATATTTCGTCTGCGCCGTCATAACTGCCGCCCTTGCGCTTATCGTTACGGCAACCTATCTCTTAGCCGTTTTGACCGGAAAGTACGAGGCAGGGTATGATACTTGCGATCACGTACTGACGCTCTGCTTTGGCATATACGCCGCAGTGAGAGCGTTTGAGCTTGGATGATATTCTCCTTGTAAAGGGACCGCAATTCGGACGGGCTGAAGCTGCCAAAAATATGTTTTTTCGATAAAATGGAAAGACTGCCGGAAGGAGGCGCTTCAAAAGGAAGGTTCTCCTTCTTTTTTAGCAGGGGGATTGATTATGCCGGTCAGTGATGATATAATTCTTTTGATAAATCGGAAATTTGCAGGGGGACGGATAAAGTGAAAGCATTAAAAAAGTTCGCAGCAGTAGTTTCACTCGCCATTATAACAATTATAGCTGTTACAGGCTGCTCCGGTCAAAAGGAAGCTGATGGAAACGCAAATTACGTTGAGAAAGAGGAATTGTATTTTACCGAGGAGGTTCGTGAATCACCAAAATGGGTAACAAATCTCGATGCTGCAAACGATACGGATCAGCTGATCGTTGTTGCCGGTGTTGATAAAACGACTGCATATGTTACGATGCATGAAAGAGATCAGGAAGGCAAATGGCAGCAGATAATTGCGACTCCCGGATTCATAGGACTGGATGGTCTGGGAGATGCCAATATCAACGACTGTTATACTCCTGTTGGTACATTTACGATTGATAAAGCCTTTGGGCTGGCGGAAGACCCCGGCTGTCAGATGGAGTATACCAGAGTGGATGAAAACTATTATTGGTCCGGAGATGCTCGCGAGGGAATGCATTTTAATGAGCTTGTAAATATTAAGGACATTCCTGATCTTGATACAGAAAACAGTGAGCATATTGCTGATTATGATTATGCATACCGGTATGTTCTTAACATGGGATACAACTCGGAATGTGAGGAGGAAAAAGGATTTGCATTCTTTTTTCACTGCTTCAGAGTGAACCGCACCTATACGGGCGGATGCGTAGGTGTACCGGAAAATATTATGAAATTTATCATGCAGCACATTAAACCCGGATGCAGGATCACTATTGATTCATTGGAAAATATGAATGGGGATCTTGATGCATAACTAAACTGCATGAGCTCCGATTTATCGCAAAGAGCTTTCATTGTCCAAAGTTACAGCGTGCATCGGATTTTGTCCCAAAAATCCGCAAAAGACAGTAAAAATCGGCGTGACCGCAGCGGTCACGCCTTTTTCATATCTTTTCAGACGGTTGTTTTTGTGCTCAAAGCATCGTTCCTGTGCGGTTCTTTCTCGTCATTGGAGGGAATATGCCGTACACCTCATCAGTCAGCCTTGCGGCTGACAGCTTCCCCTCAAGGGGAAGCCCAAAGTGCCAAAGGCGCTTTGGATACTGCACCTGCGCTCAGCAGAGCAACATAAAAAGAATATAGAAAGCCTTGCCTACGAAAATTTTGCATTATGCATTATGCATTATACATTATGCATTTATTCAGGCAAACTGACTGTTATACAGCCTTGTATAGAACCCGTTTTTACTGATGAGCTCCTCATGCTTTCCCTGTTCTATGACGTTGCCGTCTTTCATGACGAGAATAACGTCGGCGTTTTTAACTGTCGAAAGACGGTGGGCAACGATAAAGCTCGTTCTGCCCTTCATGAGAAGCTCGAACACGCCTGCTGTACTTTGAGCTCGGTACGGGTATCAATAGACGAGGTCGCCTCGTCGAGAATGAGGATCGAGGGGTTGCAGAGCATGACTCGGGCAATGCACAGCAGCTGTTTCTGCCCATGTGAGAGACTTCCGCCGTCATCGCTTATGACGGTATCGTAGCCGTTTGAGAGGCGCTTTATAAAGCTGTGCGCAAATGACGCTTTCGACGCCGCTATCATCTCTTCCTCCGTGGCGTCAGGTCTGCCGAGCAGGAGGTTTTCCCTTATAGTGCCGCTTTTCAGCCACGTGTCCTGGAGCACCATGCCGTAGCTCCTGCGCAGACTGCTCCTTGTGACCGTCCTGATGTCGCGGCCTTCGACGCATATCTCGCCGCCGCAAACATCGTAGAAGCGCATGAGCAGATTTATGACCGTCGTCTTGCCGCACCCTGTCGGACCGACTATTGCAACTCTCTGACCGGGCTCGACCTTCAGATCAAAGCCGCGTATAAGCGGAACGTCGGGTGAATACGAGAATTCGACGTCCTTCAGCTCCACCGTTCCGCTCACGTTATCAAGGCGTACAGCGTCCCCGGCATCCGGCTCCTGCGGCTCTTCTTCGATTATCTCAAAAATCCTCGAGGCGCAGGCGAGCGCATTCTGGAACTCCGTAACTACGCCCGATATCTCGTTAAAGGGCTTTGCAAACTGATTGGCGTAGCTGAGAAAGCTTACGAGAAAGCCGACGGTAAACGGCTGTGCGGCTCCGCTTGTCGATATGCACATGAGCGCCCCGGTAAGTCCGACGGATGCATAAATAAGGCTGTTTATAAAGCGGGTTATCGGATTTACGAGCGACGAGAAGAACATCGCCCTCGTCGAGCATTTTTCAAGCCTTTCGTTTACCTCGTCAAACCGCTCCTTTGCCCTGTCCTCGTATGAAAACGCCTGAACTGTCTTCTGATTTCCTATCATCTCGTCTATGAGCGAGGTCTGCTCCGCCCTTGTCTCGGACTGCTCCCTGAACATACTGTAAGATTTTCTCGCTATAAAGCGTGCGGCAAACATGGAGAGCGGCGTCAGAACGACCACGACTATCGTTATTTTCCAGCTTATGAAAAGCATAAAGCAGAGCGTGCCGAGAATCGTGACTACACCTGTGAAGAGCTGTGTAAAGCCGAGGAGAAGTCCGTCGGCAAGCTGGTCTGCGTCGGAAATTATGCGGCTTACTGTATCGCCGTGCGGGTGTGAGTCTATATAGCTGAGCGGAAGTATCTGGAGCTGCGAAAAGGCGTCGTTTCTCAAATCACACACTACACGGAAGGTTATGCGGTTGTTTATGGTGCTCATGAGCCACTGCATGACGGCCGTTGCGCCCACCGTCACGGCTATCGTCAAAAGCACTCCGAAAACGCCTTCAAAATCCACTTCGCCCTCTCCGACAATGAGATCTATCGCCCGTCCCACGAGTATCGGAACGTAAAGCGTCAGCGCCACTGTCAGCGCCGCAAGAACTACGGACAAAACGATAAGCGGAGCGTACCGCTTTACCCGAAGGAGTACCTTGACAAGGGTTCCCTTCTTCGCCTTTTCTTTCATGCCGAGATTACCTCCTTTCCCGTTTCTTCCGTATCTTTACTTGCTTGTCTTTTTTAACCAGCCCGAGAGAATTTTCTTATTTCAGCTCTCCGCCTTTATCTGCGAATTGTGTATTTCACCGTATATCGGGCAAGATTCGAGAAGTGCGTCGTGCGTGCCGATGCCGACTATTCTTCCGTCGTCCAGCACAACTATCTTGTCGGCGTTTCTTATAGACGAAGTGCGCTGAGATACTATAAACACCGTCGGAGAATAGTCAAGCTCTCTTATCGCCCTTCGCATTGCGGCGTCCGTCGCATAGTCGAGTGCGGACGAGCTGTCGTCGAGCAGAAGTATTTCGGGCTTTCTCACAAGCGCCCTTGCGACGGTAAGTCTCTGCCGCTGTCCGCCCGAGAGGTTTCTTCCGCCCTGCTCTATGACGTAGTCGAGGCCGTCCTTTGCGCCGAATATGTCCTTTGCGGCCGCCGCTTCGAGAGCTTTATATATTTCTTCGTCCGTCGCATTCTCACTGCCCCATTTTATATTGTCACGCACCGTTCCCGCAAACAGCACCGCATTCTGCGGAACGACGCCTATCTTCATTCTCAGCGATTTGATGGGATAGTCCTTTACATTTATCCCGTCAACCCTTACTTCTCCCTCTGTCGCCTCGTAAAAGCGCGGCACAAGGTTTACGAGCGACGTCTTTCCCGAGCCCGTTCCGCCGATAACGCCGACCGTCTCTCCCTTTTTCACCCTGAGAGATATGCCGCTTAGCGTATTTTCGCTGTCGCCCTCGTAGCGAAGTCCGACGTTGTCAAATTCTACCGCTGTATCCGTATCCTTTTCCTGCGGTTCTTCAAGCGTCTCTTCCAAGCCGCTTTTCACTTCAAGCACGGCGGACACTCTGCCTGCCGAGGCGACGGATCTTGTCAGGGTTATCACGAGGTTTGCCATTTTTATAAGCTCGACGAGTATCTGCGACATATAGTTGTAAAGTGCGACGACCTCTCCCTGCGAGAGCGAGCCTGCGTTTACCTGCAGAGCGCCCGTCCATATAAGGCATATAACGGCGAGATTTATCATGACGTATGTAGACGGATTCAGCAGAGCCGATATGCGTCCAACGCGGTTCTGGAGCCTTGTCAGAGCCTTGTTTTTGCTTCTGAACTCGCTCTCCTCCTCGGCCTCCTTGCAGAAAGCTCGTATAACTCTCGTTCCGGAGAGGTTTTCCCTCGTCTTTCCGAGAACGCCGTCAAGCTCTGTCTGCACGTCCCTGTAAAGCGGCAGACTGCGGAGAATTATCGCAAAGACCGCCGCAAAGAGCAGTGGGATTGCTATTACAAAGACCATTGCCGCACGCACGTTTACCGTGAACGCCATTATCATTGCCCCGAAAACGACGAAAGGCGAGCGCAAAAGCAGTCGCAGAAACAGGTTTACGCCTGTCTGCATCTGGTTTACGTCGCTCGTCAGTCTGTTTATCATTGTAGAAGTGCCTATCGTATCTATCTCGGAAAAGGACAGACTCTGAAGGTGCGCAAAGAGCGCATGACGCACGTTTTTTGAAAAGACGGCGGACGCCTTTGCGGCAAAGTACTGAGCCGTTACGGCAAGTATAAGCCCTGCTGCGCCGAGCGCGGCAAGCAAAAGGCACATAGAGACTACGTACCCTCTGTCGGCGTTCTTTATTCCGACGTCAATAACAGAAGCGACGACGAGCGGCACGAGCAGCTCGAAAATCGCCTCCGTCATTTTGAAGAGCGGCGCAAGCACCGTCTCTTTTTTTGAGTCCTTCAGATAAATAAGCAGTTTTTTCAAATCTGTTGTATGCTCCCGTGTATGGTTTTCAGCCATGGCTGTGTCCGCCGTGTTCGTGATCGTGCCTGCCGCACTCGCCGGTTACGTTCACGTCGTCGCCGCGGGCTTTTCTGCACTCGGCGCAGAGGCCGTACAGCACGGTTCTTGTATTATCGACCTTAAAGCCGTGGTGCTCGTCGATATGCTCCTCGAGGTTTTCGAGGTACGCACAGCTCACGTGAAGCAGCTTATTGCATGAAACGCACTTGAGGTGGAAGTGGTGGACGCACTCTTCTCTGTCCGAAGCGAACTGATAGCAGGCAGGCTCGTCCGGGGAGAGGGTATATTTGCGGACAACGCCGCCCGTTGTCAGCTTTTCGAGCTGGCGGTATATGGTAGGCACGGAGACGGAGCTGCCCTTTTCCTTAAGAAGGGCATAAATATCCTCTGCGGTCAGGTGTCTGTCTGCGTTTTTTTCGAGGCATTCGAGAATGCTCTTTCCCTGTTTTGTCACATAACCTGACTGAGGCATCATGGTCACTTCTTTCCTTTTCTTTCTTCCCTGATCATAGCTTTATATGTTCTTTTCCGGTGCGGCCGGTGAAAGCGCAGCTTTTAATGTTCTTTTTTTGTTGCCCTGCTGAGCAAGGTTGCGGCTGGCGAAAGCGCCGCTTCTGGTACTGATTAGCTGTTTTACTGCTAAGCGCAGGTGCGGCTACCAAAGTGCTTTCAGCACTTTGGGGACACGTTTTACGTACTTTTCTTGAAAAAGAAAAGTACCAAAAGATTTTTGCCCTTCCCAAGCATGGGAATGGCA
>CAJOMW010000072.1 GCA_905235695.1 uncultured Clostridia bacterium
ATCTGCCGTTTTTCCTTAAATTACAGCGCATTTTTGGGCAATTTCCATATATTTATCAGTGACAAAACGAAACCTTGCGGACTATAATATTAGTATAGATATCGGTAAGGTGGTCAGATTTTATGGAACTGATAATGGTAAACTCGGTAAAGCTGAAAATAATACTCACTCCCTCGGATATGCAGCAGCTCGACATATCGAACGAGACGATAGACCGCGACTCGGTCAAAACTCGCAAAGCGTTCCGCTCGATACTTGACAGGGCAAAGACCGAGACGGGCTTTGACGTAAAGCACGACAGGATTTACGTTCAGATATTCCCATCGGGAGACGGGGGCTGTGAGATGTTTCTCACGAGGCGTGGAAAACTGCTTCCCGAGCCAAATTCTGCCGCTTCACCGTATCTGAGAAAAAAGTATGAGTTTTCGATAGACCGTCAGAAGGAGAAGTACGAATACATAGCCAAAAGCGAGAATATAGACGATATCATCTCACTCTGCGTAAGGCTGAGAAGCGAGGGCTTCCCCGGCTGCTCTACCCTGTACTTCCACGGAGATTCGTATTATCTGCTGCTGTCGTTCTCCAGGCGCACGCCGAGCTTTATGAAAGATGCCGCAGTCGATGACGATGCGAGCCGCTTTGCCTTTATAAGCGACTATGCGAGCGTTTACTTTGCCGAAGAGCTATCCCTTTCATGCCTTGACGAACACGCAAAGGTCATTGCGGAAAGAAACGCAGTGGAAATAATTTCGGAAAGCTTCGGCGGCTCTTGATTTATTTTAAAAAAACGCTATAATATAATCAGCGATGTTTAAAAGGCGGTGAAAGACACGGACAGCAATACCGAAAAAGCATGGGCAGATCTCGAAGAGCGGTGCGAAAACTGCACAAAGTGTCCACTGTACAAAACAAAAATAAACACTGTTTTCGGAGTAGGCAACAAGAGTGCCGACCTCATGTTCATAGGCGAAGCGCCGGGAGAGAGCGAGGATAAGCAGGGCGAGCCGTTCGTCGGCGCATCCGGTCAGCTTCTCGACCGTTATCTGCGTGCCGTCGGTCTCAAGAGGTGCGAGGTATACATAGGGAACATCCTCAAATGCCGTCCGCCGCACAACCGCGATCCTCTCCCCGAGGAAGAGGACGCCTGCATAAATTTTCTCCGCGAGCAGCTCACTCTCATAAAGCCGAAAATACTCGTCTGTCTCGGAAGAGTTGCGGCAAAGCGCATAATAAGCCCGGATTTCCGCATAACGGCGGAGCACGGAAAGTGGTTCGTAAAAGGCGAGTACGAGGTCTGTGCGGTTTACCACCCGTCGGCGCTCCTCAGAGACGCTTCAAAGCGTGAGGATATGCTGCGGGATATGATGGACATCGCAGAGAAATACAGGGAAACAGCCCGTTGAATTTTGCCCTTCGGTCATGCCGGAGGGCATTTTTGCGTATATATTTAATATACCTGCTTCAAAAGATTTCAAAAAAGTCTATGAAATGTTAAATTTGCAGATATTGCTTGAAAACAAGGAGACTTTGTGGTAAAATCATAATGGTGTGAATTTTAAAAGTTTTCCTATTTGTACTATGAAATGCTTTTATATGTCGGCAGATATGTAAAAGCTGTTTTTAAAGCCTTTTGAAGGAGGCGGATAAGAATTGATAAACACAAAGCTTCTGGAGATAGTCGAAGCGGACAAGAAGGCGCGCGAGCGTGTGGCGGCTATGTCGAAAAGCTCTGACCTTGCCGAGGAAAAGCTCGAAAAGGACAGAGAGGCGCTTGAAGAAAAGTACAAGAGCGCCGCAGAGGAAACCATCGCAAAATCCGCAAGGAAGCATGAGGCGGCGCTTGAGAGCGCAGCGGCGTCATACAAAAAGAGCCTTGCCGCCACAAAGGCAAAGATAGATGAGCTTTCCGGCAAGAGCAAGTCCGAGTGGATACGCAGGATATGCGAAGACGTAACACGTCCGTAAGGTAGAAGCATGATGGGAATTTCAGGACTTTCGTCTTCCGCCGTCACCGCAAAGGCAAAGGCAATCAGGGCGCGCTGTATGACAAGCAGTGAGCTTCTTGAAATGGCTGAAAAGCAGGATCTGAGGGAGCTTACGAAATTTCTCTCGGGATACGCCGACTATGAAGCTGCCTTCGGAATCATGCGGAGCGGAAACATAGGCGTAAGATATATAGAGCTTATAGCGCACATGACAACCCTCATCCGCCTCGAAAAGATACTGCGCTACGCAAGGCTTTCCGGCTCTTTTATAGCCGGCTCGTTCACTTCGTATTTGGAAAAATGCGCCGTGATAAACGCCTTCAGGACCGTTGAGTGCGGACTTTCCGACAGCACCGTCTCATATATCCCCGAAAACATAAAAAAGGATATGCATTTTGATGTCTTAGCGCTTGAGGGAGCTTTGAGCGTCGAGGAGATGACAAGCGCTCTCAGCGGCACGGAATACGAAAAGCTGATAGGGCTTGCCGTAGGCTCACACGGAAAGAAAAATCCGCAGGCGATAGAAAACGTCATAGACAGGTACTTTTACGAAAACGCCGCAGAGACCTTCAGAAAAAAGGCAGGAGGCGACGCAAAAGAGTTATGCGGGCTTATCGGCGTTATATGCGACATGATGACGCTTGATGCGCTCACACGCATAAAGAAGTATTATGCGTCTTACGAAGAAGAGCTTTCGCTTCACATTTTCAGATGCGGCGTTACCAACATAAAGCCGTCGATGTTCGAGCGTCTTAAAAGCGCAAAGGACGTAGGAGAGCTTGCAGACGCAATATCCGAAACAAAATACGCTTCCGCCGCACAAGACATAGCCGGCGGAGACGATCTCTTTGCAAAAAGGTATATCAGAAAGGTATTTACCAAGAAATTTGCCTCGTCCTGCTCGCCGCCGGTAACGGCTCTCTGCTTCTTCGTTCTCAGTGTTCTCGAAGAAAAGTGCGTTATAAGTGCGGCAGAGGGCATTGAGAGGAAGGCAGACGTGGAAACAATAAAGAAAATGATGGTATGATACCATAAAACAAATTTGCCGAAATATCGGCAAAACGGAGGAAATAACCGAAAAATGTCAATTGAACGCATGAACGTAGTAAGGATCAGCGGAAAGCTTGAAGCGTTCGACCGTATTCTTGAAGAGCTCTGCACGATAGGCGTATTTATGCCGGAAAATGCACAGAGCTTCTACTCGTCGGGCATGGGGCTTATGCCGTTTGACGACGACAGCTCTGCGCAGACAAAGCTCACCGAGCTTGAAAATCTCGCAAAGACCGCCGGGATAACTCTTCAGGTAAAGAGCCTGTCACAGATACAGACAGACGATTCCGACGGCGGAGAGTTTTTCGACGAGCTTGCGCAAAGGCTAAGAAGCTATGCCGACGAGAAGAGCTCTCTCGAAGAACAGCTTGAGCTCTGCAAAAGCGCCATTGATAATTACAGCCACTTCAAGGAGCTTGATGTGGACATAGGCGAAATAAACGAGTGCAAGTACGTAAAGGCTCGCTTCGGGCATCTGCCCATATCCTCATACGAAAAAATATCAAAATATTCGAAAAACCACCAGTATATCAGCTTCTTTCCCTGCTCTTTCGAAAAGAACGACTGCTGGGGCGTATACTTTGCTCCGCTGGAGAACATTGCTGAAGTGGACGGCGTCTTTGCCTCACTGCTGTTCGAGCAGATAATCCGCTCGGACGTAACGGGAACCATAGAAGACATTCTCGACGGACTAAGGGCAAACGTATCGGTCGTTGAAAACAACCTCAGAGAGCTTGAAGAAAAAGCCCTGCAAACATGCAGAGACGAGTCCGAGCATCTCAGTCTGTATTATTCAAAGCTGTCTTACGACTGCGCAAAGCAGGAAGTCGCTTCAAACGCATATCACAATCAGGAGATTGCCGGCTGGGTTCCGAAAAAGCAGGCGGCAGCCCTCAAAAAGAGGCTGAAAGAGACGGATAAAGAAGCGGACGTTCAGATAAGCGAGCCGGATTCGACCGTAAAGGTCTCGCCGCCGGTAAAGACACGCAGCTTTTCCAAGATACTGCGCCGCCTCGTCGAGCCGTACACGTTTTACGTCGATTTGTACGGTACGCCTTCGTATGACGACATTGACGTGACGGCGTTCGTTGCGATAACATACACGCTTCTGTTCGGAATCATGTTCGGAGACCTGGGACAGGGCTTCGTTCTGAGCATCGTCGGGGCGCTTATGTGGAAGAAGAAGCGAATGGGGCTCGGGCGCATACTCGTGCCGTGCGGCATTTCCTCTATGATATTCGGATTCATCTTCGGCTCGGTGTTCGGATATGAGCACCTGCTCGACCCGGTATACAAATCCATAGGGCTGAGCGGAAAGCCGCTTGAAGTTTTCGAGAACGTAAACCTCGTGCTGCTCATAGCGATAGGAATAGGCGTATTTCTCGTAGCCTGCGCAATAATAATGAACATTTACGGCTGCATAAAGAGAAAATGCCTCGGCGAGGCGCTCCTGAGTCAGAACGGACTTGCAGGACTTATGCTGTATCTTTGCGGAGCAAATCTTGCGTCGGCGTTTATGGGCGGATTTTCGCCGCTGCCATCGCCGCTTTGCATATCGGTGATTGCGGTATGCGCCGTGATACTGATAGTCAAAGAGCCGTTTATCGAGGCAATAGACAAGCACGAATTTAAAAAGCCCGAAAGCCTTCTCGACTTTTTCCTGCAGAACTTTTTCGAGTTTATAGAATATGTACTTTCATATATGAGCAACACGGTGTCGTTTCTAAGAGTCGGCGCATTCGTGCTTGTTCATGCAGGAATGATGATGGTGGTATTCTCACTTGCAAGCGACGGGGCGAACATCATAGTAGTTATACTCGGAAATGCGCTCGTAATTGCGCTTGAGGGACTTCTCACCGGCATACAGGCTCTAAGGCTCGAATACTACGAGCCGCTTCTATATAGGCGACGGACGCAAATTCAAGCCGGCAAAAATAAATAACAAGTAAAAAATCAACATTTCACAAACGAAAGGACATTTATCATGACAACTTTTCTTCTCTGTACGCTTCTCGTACTCATACCAGCACTTCTCATTTTCTCGGCAGTAGCCTCCTTCAGAAAGATGACTGAATGCAAGTCTCCGAGAAAGGCTTCAAGAATAAATTTTGCGGTTTTCGGCTCTCTCATACTCATAGTTGCAATGACGTCGGTATCCGTCTTCGCTTCGCCTTCGGACAGCGCAGAAGAGACGGAGCAAACGGAGCAGGCACAGGAGGACGCAAACGACTCTTCCAAGGGGCTCGGACTTCTTGCGGCAGGTCTTGTTACGGGACTTGCCGGAATCGGTGGCGGTATAGCAGTCGCCGCAGGCGCTCCTGCGGCAATCGCAGCTACGAGCGAAGATCCGAAATCCTTCGGTAAATCAATTATATTCGTCGCACTCGGCGAATCCATCGCCCTCTACGGCGTCGTTATAGCCATACTTATCCTCCAGAAGGTTTAAGAAGCGGACTTTTTATTTAAGGCTTTTACGGGAGGTGTTAAAGTGAAGTATTTTCTGATATCCGACGACGGCGCCGCGTGTGAAGGTCTGCGCCTCGCAGGCGTTGACTGCAAGAAGGTAAACGGCAGAGAGCAGGCGGCACGGCAGCTTGAAGAAGCCGTGCTCGACGAGAGCATAGGGATACTTCTCATTACGCCCGGAATAAAAAGGATGTGCGGGGAGACGGTAGAAAAAATAAGAGGTCTTGCAAGGCCCATACTCGTCGAAATACCCGACTCGAGCGGTGCGCCTTCCGAAAGTACCGTAGAGGACTATATAAAGAGCACAGTAGGCATAAGCATTTAGGGGGAAGCGCTTTGAACAATCAGGCAGGAAACAACGTAAGCAAGATAATAAGCAGCATCGAAAAGCAGGCGAGAAGCGAGGAAGCGGACATAAGCGCCCTTTCCGAAAAGCACTACCGCGAGAGGCGAAGCTCCATAGAAGCCGAAATAAAAAAGAAATACAAGAGGTACGTCGACTACGAGCTTGAGAAACAGCAGACAGAGACAAACAAGCGCTCGTCCGAGCTTGAAGCACAGCACAAGGCGGCTCTCTTTGAGATGAGGAGCAGCGTCTCCGACGAGCTGTTCTCGAAGGCGCTCGACATGATACGGGAATTTACCGGTTCTGATGAGTATATAGTATTTCTCGGAGAGTGTCTGAAAAAGATATCTGCGCTATACGGCGGAAAAGCGGTGATATATGTGCGGGAAGAGGACATGAAGTACGAGAGCGAGCTTGTAGAGGCGTTCGGCAGAGAAGGCACACAGGTCTCGGTCGACAAAGATATAATTACCGGCGGAGTAAAGGTGCTCTTTTGCGAAGAAGACGTGCTCGTTGACGACACGCTCGACGAAAGGCTCAGAGAAGAGAAAAAAGATTTTATTAAGAAGAGCGGGCTCGGATTCAAATCGTAAATCCGTGTCCGGCGAAAGGAAGGCCCTGTTTTGGCTGAAAACAACATCGCAATTTACGGCATAAACGGTCCGGTAGTCACTATAAAGGGGCAGACGGATCTCGGAATGCTCGAGATGGTATACGTCGGCGAGAAAAAGCTCGTCGGCGAGGTCATAAGAATAGAAAAAGATCTGACGACGCTGCAGGTTTACGAGGAGACTACCTCCCTGAAAGCCGGAGAGCCCGTAATCGGCACCGGCTCATCGCTGAGCGCCATGCTCGGTCCCGGTATCATCGGAAATATTTTCGACGGCATACAGCGCCCTCTCAAGGCGCTCGAAGAGCGTTACGGCGCATTTATCGGAAGAGGTGCATCGGTCCCGACACTCGATGATACTAAGAAATGGGACGTCACGCTGTCGGTATCCGTCGGCGACGAGGTAAGCGGAGGGTGCGTGATAGCAACTCTCCCGGAAACCGAGATCATAACCCACAAGGTACTGCTCTCCCCTTTGCTTTCCGGAAAGATAGTATGGACGTCCGGAGACGGAGAGTATACGATAAACGATACAATAGCGGTTCTTGAGGATGCGCGCGGAAACCGTCACGACATAACGCTGGTTCAGCAGTGGCCCATCCGCACTCCGCGTCCGATAAAGAAGAGACTGCCTTCAAACGTGCCTCTCATAACAGGTCAGCGCACGATAGACGCACTGTTCCCAATGGCAAAGGGAGGCGCGGCGGCTATACCCGGAGGCTTTGGTACGGGAAAGACCACCGCACAGCATCAGATAGCGAAGTGGTGCGACGCAGACGTGATAATATATATAGGCTGCGGAGAGCGCGGAAACGAGATGACCGACGTTCTGACTGAGTTTTCAAAGCTCACCGACCCCAAGAGCGGCAAATCGCTGCTCGAGCGCACGGTGCTCATAGCAAACACCTCAAATATGCCCGTTGCCGCACGGGAAGCGTCGATATACACGGGCATAACCCTTGCCGAATATTACAGGGATATGGGCTACGACACGGCTATAATGGCGGATTCGACGTCGAGATGGGCGGAGGCTCTGAGAGAAATATCCGGACGCCTTGAAGAAATGCCGGCGGACGAGGGATTTCCGGCATATCTTCCGTCGAGGCTCGCCGAGTTCTACGAGCGCTCGGGAAGTGCGCTGACGCTCTCGGGAGAAAACGGCTCGGTCAGCATAATAGGCGCAGTGTCTCCGCAGGGCTCAGACTTTTCGGAGCCGGTAACCCAGAACACCAAGCGCTTTATCAGATGCTTTTGGGCGCTTGACAAAAATCTCGCATACGCAAGGCACTTTCCTGCCATAAACTGGATGGATTCATACAGCGAATACGTAAACGACTTTGCCGGATGGTACAGAGAGAACGTCGGAGAGGACTTTCTCTCATGCAGGGAGGAAATATGCTCTATCCTCATGGAGGAAAACAGGCTCATGGAGATAGTAAAGCTGATAGGCGAAGACGTCCTTCCCGACGACCAGAAAGCCGTGATAGAGGCGGCTCGCGTTATAAAGAACGGATTTCTCCAGCAGGAGGTGTTCAGTGAAAACGACACCTTCACTCCGAGCGCAAAGCAGTTAAAGATGATGCGCGTGATACTGCACTACTACCATAAGCTGTGCGACGCGGTATCTCTGCACATTCCCCTTTCAAAGCTCACAGCGATCGGGCTTTCCGAAAAGCTCATAAGAATGAAATTCGATATTCCGCGCGATGACTACACGCTCATCGACGAATACGAAGAAGAAATAGAGACAAAAATAAGCGCCCTCATGCACGAAAGAGAGGCGAGCGAGGCATGAAAATAAAGCACTTAAAGGCACTTCAGATAAACGGCTCGCTCCTCACGGTAAAGGGTGCGACGGAAGCCTCCTTTGACGAGGTGGCGACGATAAGCCTTTCCGACGGGACTACCCGAACGGGAAGAGTTGTAAAAATAGACGGCGACACGGTCACTCTCCAGGTCTTTGAGGGTACGAGAGGAATATCCGCTTCAAACGTCAGCACGGTTTTTGAGGGAAGTCCAATAGAGATAGCGCTGTCCCCCGAGATACTCGGAAGGGTGTTCGACGGACTCGGACGGCCGATAGACAATCTCGGAGAAATATACCCGGAGGTTGTGCGCGACGTCAACGGCGCTCCCATAAATCCCGTATCACGTGAATATCCGAGAAACTTCATACAGACCGGTATTTCCGCTATCGACGCTCTTGCGACGCTCGTGCGAGGTCAGAAGCTGCCGATATTCTCGGGCTACGGCATGAAGCACAACGAGCTCGCCGCACAGATAGCAAAGCAGTCTACCCTCTCGGACAGCGAGGACTTTGCCATAATTTTCGCCGCAATGGGCGTAAAGAACGACGTAGCGCAGTATTTCAGAACACAGTTTGAGGCGGCAAATGTAAACAGCCGCGTCGTGATGTTCTTAAATCTCTCAAGCGATCCTATAATAGAAAGGATAATAACTCCGAGATGCGCTCTGACGGCGGCGGAATACCTCGCTTTCGACCTTGGAATGAACATACTCGTAATAATGACGGATATGACGTCGTATGCGGAGGCACTCCGTGAATTCAGCTCTTCAAAGGGCGACATACCGAGCCGTAAAGGCTATCCCGGATACCTCTATTCCGACCTTGCCTCCCTGTACGAGCGTGCCGGAATGCTGGAGGGCAAAAAGGGCTCTGTTACGCAGATACCCATACTCACCATGCCGAACGACGACATAACCCACCCCATACCCGACCTCACCGGCTACATCACCGAAGGTCAGATAGTTCTCGGCAGGGATCTCGACTCAAAGGGCGTATATCCGCCAATAAACGTCCTCCCCTCGCTCTCAAGGCTCATGAAGGACGGCATAGGCAAGGGCTTTACGCGCGAAGACCACGCTTCTCTTGCAAATCAGCTCATGTCATGCTATTCAAAGGTCGTTGACGCAAGGGCGCTCGCCTCGGTAATCGGGGAAGACGAGCTGTCGGACGACGACAAGCTCATCATGAAATTCGGCAGGGATTTTGAATCGAGATTTATAAATCAGTCTTTCACCGAAAACCGCACCCTTGAGCAGACGCTGGATCTCGGCTGGGAGATACTCTCGGCGCTTCCGAGACGTATGCTCGACAGAGTAAGCGGAGAGCTGCTTGACAAGTATTACAAAGGATAGGTAATGAAAAGGACGCAAAGCCGCAGACGTGTAAAGAGAACATTACGGGAGCAGGTATTTATATGAATGTAAAATCGGGCTTTGACTCCGCTATTCACTTTGCGACATTGCTGCTGCAAGGCATGGTATTGGGGCTCGGAGCGGTACTTCCGGGAATATCCGGCGGAGTGCTGTGCGTGACTTTCGGCTTTTATAAGCCGATAATGGAGTTTCTCGCTTCGCCCGTCCGCTCCTTCAGAAAGCATTACAGGCTGCTTATTCCGGTCTTTGCCGGAGTAGTTGTGGGATTTCTCGGCGTATCAAAAATACTCGCTGTTATGCTTGAGACCTACACAGACATTTCGGTATGCTTCTTTGTCGGGCTTATAGGCGGAATGTATCCGTCAATTATCAGAGAGGCCGGAAAAAACGGCAGAAACGGCTATTCGTATGTGTCGTTTTTTGCGTCGCTAATACTGACTTTTGCCGTCCTTATAGGAATAGATGCGGCAAGTTTTGATATATTGCCGAACACGTTCTGGTATGTATTCTGCGGCTTTTGTATGTCTCTGAGCATAATCGCCCCGGGGCTGAGCTTCTCCACCCTTCTCATGCCGCTCGGTCTGTACACGCCGTTTATTGACGGCTTGGGCAGTCTGCGTCCCGACGTGCTTGTGCCGGGGCTGTTCGGAGCGGCAGTAACTCTTATTCTCTTATCAAAGCTGATAAACCGTCTTTTTGAAACGCATTATTCCGTCGCATTTCATGCAATAGCCGGGATAGTTCTCGCCGCGACGGCGATAATCGTGCCGTACGGCAGCATTTTTGAAAGTGCGTCGTCATTTTTCGCGGACGCTGCAGCGCTCGCCGCAGGAGCTTTGATCGCTTTTCTGTTTGGGCCAAAAGACAGGGCGGACACGTAGAGCAAATATCATTTCCGGCAAAAAGGAGCTGAAAATTTGGCAAACACCATACCGACAAAGAGCAATCTGATGGCTTTGCAGAAGTCTCTGAAGCTCGCAAAGCTCGGATATGAGCTGATGGACAGGAAAAAGAATATACTTATAAAAGAGCTGCTCTCGCTGTCAAGCAACGCAAAGGAGCTTCGCAAAGAGGCAAACGACGCCTATGCAAAGGCATACAAAAATCTTTTGGAAGCGTCGCTCACGCTCGGCGACATTTCGCC
>CAJOMW010000073.1 GCA_905235695.1 uncultured Clostridia bacterium
GATGAAGGAAACAAGAGAATTGCCGGACTTTTGAAGAATTTTCTTGAAAGTCTCTGATAAAAGTTAAAAGTTAAAGGATGAAGAAAATGAAAAAGAAAGAGAAAGACGTAAACTCAGGCATTGAAAAAGTAAAGAATTCAATTACAAGCGCAGTCAGCAGGTTTTTCAGACGTTTTGCAATGTGCTATGCGCTGATAATTCTCGCAATGTCAATAATAGGAGTGCTTCAGAATTCCGAGAACGTGATGTTCTGCTCACAGCTTTTGTGGATCGCACTCTTTTCATTTCTTATTGCGGTTATATTTATAATAACCGATATTTTCGCGGCAAAAAATATGAATCTGATTGTCGTGCGCGGAATTCATTTCGTTTTGTCATACGCGGCATTTTATCTTACGTTTGTGGCAGGCGGCGCAGGAGAAATGTATTTCAGAAACAGCTCAGGCGGAACTAACAGAGTATTTATGATTATCTGTATCACGTTTATATTTATAGGAGTTTACGCAGTTGCAGCGTTCTTCAGGATAGGATATGCGCATCTTAAAGCAAAGTCCGAAAACAGGAAAAAGTCTTACGACAGCATATATACGGATAATTCCGACAATTCAGACAACTGAAAGACGACGGCGTACCGTATTTTATTGAAAACAGCAATATAAAAATCGCCGGCGGAGCGTCGGCGATAAATTTGTGCTTTGGAGGAACAATGCCAAATACATACAATTACGTTGCCACCTGCCTTTTCGGGCTTGAAAAGTTCGTAGGCGAAGAGCTTGACGCCATAGGCGCAGCCAGAAGAGAGACGATAGACGGAAGGGTATATTTCAGCGGCGATGAAAACGTCCTTGCGGCGGCAAATATAAATCTCAGAACGGCAGAGAGAGTGCTTATCGAGCTGTCGTCGTTTAAAGCAGAGACATTCACAGAGCTGTTTGACGGAGTTAAGGATATACCGTGGGAGAGCTTTATCGGAAAGCGAGACGCATTCCCGGTAAAAGGACATTCGGTAAAATCCAAGCTGTTTTCCGTGCCGGACTGCCAGAAGATAATAAAAAAGGCCGTTGTCGAGCGGTTAAAGAGCGCATATCACACAGATTGGTTTGAAGAGAGCGGTACTAAATATCAAATAGAGTTTTTTATTCTTAACGACAAGGCGTGTATAATGATCGACACGACAGGCGTTGCTCTTCACAAGAGGGGATACAGAACCGAGGCAGGGGAGGCGCCAATACGCGAAACGCTTGCGGCAGCACTGGTGAAAATAGCTCGTCCGAGGCTTGACGTTCGCCTGTGGGACCCATTCTGCGGCTCGGGAACGATACCGATAGAGGCGGCGCTTATAATGTCAAATACCGCACCCGGAATAAAAAGACGCTTTTCGGCGGAGGAATACGGCTTTATTCCGGGCAAAATCTGGAGCGAGCAGCGAGAATCGGCAAAGGAAAACATATATTCAGACGAATTTGAAATATACGCTTCCGATATAGACAGCCGAGTTTTGAAAACCGCGAACGCCAATATAGCGCGCGCCGGAATGAACAAATATATAAAAACCTTTGTCAAAGATGCGACAGATATTGAAAAAGACGACGTCAGAACGACCATTATCTGCAATCCGCCGTACGGAGAGCGTCTTGAATCGATACGAGAGGCGAGGGAGCTGTACAGGAAAATGGGGAAAAATTTTCCGCTGCTCTCTCCGTGGCAAATATATATAATAACGTCGGAAGAGGAGTTTGAGAAGCTGTACGGCGTAAAGGCGGATAAAGTGAGAAAGCTTTATAACGGAATGATAAAGTGCAATTACTATCAGTATTTTAAGAACAACAGCAAAAGGTGAGGGGATAATATGAACAACACGCCTCGGCTTCTGCCGGAATTCAAGACCTGCCCTGCCGTTTTTGCGGTCAAGAATTATTATCAGATAATGGTACCGGTAAAGAGCGATTTGCTTTTTTGTGTAACCGTCGGCGGCAAGAGCTACTATGACCACTCAAACGGCATCATTCGCTCCTCAACACGTATGCACAGGGTAAACGTCCCCATGTCCGAGCTTGACAAGGCAGGGGAGTACACGGTAAGCTACAGAAAGATAATTGACAGAAAGCCGTATTTTCCCGAAACGGAAGAGCCGGTAAGCGCCGTTTATAAGTTCAGAAGTGTTCCGAAAAGCGGCAGAATAAACATATATCATCTTTCAGATACGCACGGCAATTTTGATTTGCCGTCAGCGGCAGGAACATATTTCGGCGAGGAAACAGACCTTCTTATACTAAACGGCGACATTCCTGATCACAGCGGAAAGGTTGAGAACTTCGATCTTATATTCAGACTGTGTGAGGCGGTTACCGGCGGCTCACGCCCGTGCATATTCTCCAGAGGCAACCACGACACGCGCGGCTTTTACGCCGAAAATATTGCCGATTATACTCCTACCGAAAACGGACGCTCGTATTTCTCGTTCAGACTCGGAAGAATATGGGGTATAGTTATGGACTGCGGCGAGGATAAGTCGGACGACCGCACGGAATACGGACACACCGTCTGCTGTCACGAATTCAGGCTCGAAGAGACAGAGTATCTTAAAGAGGTAATAAAGAACGCCGATAACGAGTACAACGCTCCCGGCGTTGAATACAGAATAGTCATTGTCCACAACCCGTTCTCGTTTACCATGAATCCGCCTTTTGACATCGAGCAGGAGCTGTATTCGGAGTGGCTGAGACTTCTTGATGAAAACGTAAAGCCGGACGTAATGCTTGCCGGACATCTTCATACGGCCGAAATATCGCATAAAGGCGGAAGGCTTGACAGCAAAGGACAGATATGCCCTGTAATAGTCGGCTCAAAATTTTCGACAAACGATAAAAATGTCATGACGAGCTTTGTCGGATGCGCCGCAACGCTTGATAAAAACAAGATGAAAGTATGCTTTACGGACGATGGGCATAACGTCATTTTCTCGGAAGAGCTGATTTTAAAATAGCTTTTGGCGAAACAAGCGGTCAACTGCCAAAATGATTGTTAACAATATGTTAAATGTGGAAAAAACTATTGATTTTTTACTAAGATAGGTATAAAATACAATATGTAATTAGCACTTGACCTTTTAGAGTGCTAAACAAAATTATTCATTTAGGAGGAATACAAAATGAAATTAAAACCTCTTTCTGACAGAGTAGTTATCAAAACCATCGAAGCAGAAGAAACCACCAAGAGCGGCATAATTCTTACAGCTGCCGCTCAGGAAAAGCCCAGCATTGCTGAGGTTATAGAAGTTGGTCCCGGAGGAGTTGTAGACGGCAAGGAAGTCGTTATGACCGTTAAGAAGGGCGACAAGGTAATAACGAGCAAATATTCGGGTACCGAAATTAAGCTCGACGGTGTTGAGTACTCGGTCGTAAGACAGAGCGACATTTTAGCAATAGTTGAAGACTAATTACATTGGAGGTAGATTTATATGTCAAAGGATCTTGCATACGGAATTGACGCGAGAAACGCTCTTAAAAAGGGTGTTGACGCAGTTGCGGATACCGTTAAGGTAACGCTCGGACCTAAGGGCAGAAACGTAGTTCTCGATAAGAAATACGGCTCGCCCCTTATAACTAACGACGGTGTCACGATAGCTAAGGAAATCGAGCTTGAAGACGCTATGGAAAACATGGGCGCACAGCTTCTCAAGGAGGTTGCCACCAAGACAAACGACGCAGCCGGCGACGGCACGACGACGGCAATTCTTCTCGCACAGGCATTTGTAAGAGAAGGTATGAAGAACGTTGCGGCAGGCGCTAACCCCATGATAGTGAGAAAGGGCATACAGAAGGCAGTCAACAAAGCAGTTGAGAGCCTTGCGTCCATCTCTAAGAAGGTAAACGGTTCAAGCGATATAGCAAGAGTCGGTGCTGTTTCGTCTGCTGACGAGGTTATAGGCAAGCTCATTGCCGATGCAATGGAAAAAGTAACGTCCGACGGCGTTATAACCGTTGAGGAATCAAAGTCTGCTGAGACTTTCTGCGAGGTAGTAGAAGGTATGCAGTTTGACAGAGGTTATATTTCACCTTATATGGTAACCGATACCGATAAGATGGAAGCCGTTATAGACGACGCACTCCTTCTTATAACGGACAAGAAGATATCCAACATTCAGGATATTCTTCCTCTTCTCGAGCAGCTCGTTCAGTCGGGCAGAAAGCTCGTCATAATAGCTGAAGATATCGAAGGCGAAGCTCTCTCGACACTTCTCGTCAACAAGCTCCGTGGAACGTTTACTTGCGTTGCTGTCAAGGCTCCCGGCTTTGGCGACAGAAGAAAGGAAATGCTTACCGATATAGCTATCCTTACGGGCGGAGAAGTTATTTCTTCCGATCTCGGACTTGAGCTCAAGGATACGACGATTGACCAGCTCGGCAAGGCTCGCCAGGTAAAGATAAACAAGGAAAATACGATAATCGTAGGCGGCGCAGGCGACGCAGAGCAGATAAAGGGCAGAATAGCTCAGATAAAGGCAGCTATTGACACGACCACTTCCGAATTTGATAAAGAAAAGCTCCAGGAAAGACTTGCAAAGCTCTCCGGCGGCGTTGCTGTTATCAAGGTCGGCGCAGCTACCGAAACCGAAATGAAGGAAAAGAAGCTCCGCATCGAGGACGCTCTCAACGCAACAAAGGCTGCTGTTGAAGAGGGTATAGTTCCCGGCGGCGGAACGGCGTTTGCAAATATCCTTCCCGACGTCGAAAAGCTCCTTGATGAGACCGAAGGTGACGAAAAGACCGGCGTTGCAATAGTTGTCAAGGCACTTGAAGAGCCTATCCGTCAGATAGCCTACAATGCAGGCAAGGACGGCTCTGTTGTCCTCGATAAGATACTCTCGAGCGGCAAGGCCGGATACGGCTACGACGCATATAACGACGTATTTGTCGATATGGTAGAAGCAGGTATCGTAGATCCTACAAAGGTATCCAGAAGCGCTCTCCAGAATGCGGCTTCCGTTGCATCCATGATACTCACCACAGAGGCTCTCGTTGCTGATAAGCCCGAGCCGCCGGCTTCCGCTCCCGCAGCACCGGATCCCGGAATGTATTGATATAAATAAACAGATAGGGGACAGCAGTTTTGCTGTCCCCTGAATTTTCATAAAAAAGGACTGCTGTTGCAGCCCCTTTTTTATTACAGAACTTCTCTTTCATGCGCCTTGACAAAATCTATGAGTATATCAGCGCATCCCTCAATTCCAACAGAATCCGTATTTATCGACAAATGATAGTTCTCGACGTCACCCCAGCGCTGAGAGGTGTAATAGTTGTAATAAGTAGCGCGCTGCTTGTCACGGCGAAGTATATCTTCGCGAAGGTTGTCGCTGTCGTTTTCATAGTACTTCTGCACGCGCTTGATTCGAGAATCCATATCGGAGTACAAGAAGAAGTTAATAGCGTTTTTATAGTCCTTCAGCACATAGTCCGAACACCTGCCAACAATAACGCACGGACCTTTATCGGCACATTTTCTTATTATATCAGACTGTGCCAAAAAGACTTGATCCGAGATAGAAAGGCCCGAGAAGCCTGCGGTAGTTCCGAACATGGAAAGAGAGTACAAAAGGCTGTGCGTCGATACCTGTTCGGCTTTTTCAAACATACCTTCGGCATATCCGCTTTCTTTAGCGGCCATTGTTATTATCTCGTTGTCATAAAATGGTATTCCGAGGCGCTCAGCAATAATTTTAGCGACAAATCTTCCGCCGCTTCCGTACTGGCGGCTTATTGTAATGATCGAGCCGTTCATAATATCATCCTTTCAAAA
>CAJOMW010000074.1 GCA_905235695.1 uncultured Clostridia bacterium
ATTCTCTATTGCTTCAAACAGCAGCTCCTTATCTTCTTCTGTAAAACCCGTGATCTTCTGAGCAATTGCTGCGGATATGTAGCCCTCAGCCCTGTAAAGCGCGTATGGGACAACGCTCTTGCGTCCCATTTCGGTCTCTCCGCTTGCCTGCCTGTCCTCTGTGGTCCTTGCCTGGCGGGTTATCGTGACGTCCTCATAGCTTATCGGGGAAACACTGTTTGCAAATGTTATCTGAACCGGACCTCTTACTATACCGCACGGATCGTCACCTGTTGACATTACCGCACCGAACGTGCGTACATCAAAGTAATTCCTGCACATATAATCTCTTGCTTTCTTTACGTCATCAGGATTTTTGCCTTTTTTGCCGGTTTCAAGTCCTGCTTCGTTATATGCTTCGGTAAACTTTGAGTTTAGGGACTTGTCCGCCTTGATAAGGACATTGTAACCGGCTTCACCGTCTTTGACAAGTTCAACGTAATTGCGTATCTTTCTTTTCAGACATACGTCGGTTACAAAACCGTAACCGGTTTCGGGGTTTATTCTCGGGGCGTTTCCTGCGTCGGGATCTCCGTTGGGGTTTCCGTTTTCCACATCAAAGAGAATTACGAATTCGTAGCGATTGTTGATAGCTTCAGACATTTTTACATACCTTCCTTTTCATTGTTTTCTTTATATTCTTTTATTTTGTTTGACGTATAAGCCTTTTGCTGGTAGTATCCGATTATGAATACTCCCTGCTCCTTTAAGGTGAGAGTGTCGGGAAATTCGCCCGAGATCATATCGAGCAGTTCTGTTATGCTCTCGTCTGCGTATCTCGAATTGTCGATCTTTGCCAGATGGTGCTGTGCAAGGTGTAAAAGCTTTGGAAATACCGTTGCCGGTTTTGACGATGCTGACGTAAAATAGGCGTCCTTTATTGTGCGGTATCCCGCAGACCTCTGCTGGATATTTTCAAGCACCGCAAAAAGCCTTCCGCATACATACGCGGGATTCCTGTTTTGAGTATCGAGTGACATTTTTATCTCCTCCTCTTTTCCTTTCAGTCTGTCATCTCTGTTTATGCAAGCTTTTAAAATTCCTATCCTTACCGGATTCATCTTGATAAACCCGTTTGTGTCGGTATCGCTGTCGGTTTTTATTCTTCTTATGACTGTTGCCATAAGAGAACTCGGATAATTATGTCCGTAAAGCACTGCGTCAAACAGCTTTACAACCGTGTTTGGGTTTGCCTTCTCGTTACTGCTTTTGGGAGAGACGAGCTCTTTTTTTATCTGCCAAACCGGAACCGGCTTTTCATTTCCGGAAATTTTCATATCTACCTGGTGCTGCAGAAGATTTTCAACTATCCTGCCGAATTTTTGACGATACACAAAGCTTACTGCAAGTCTTGCGGAATTAGGCTTCATACCGACAACGTAAAAATCGACGTTCGTGTCTATGTTCTCAAGCAATTCGTCAATGTCGGCAAGGACTACGCCATCCGCTGCGTTTTTTATAACTCTTTCTACGGCTTCTTCAGTATGCTCTGCGTCAAGCGAATCGGAAAATGTAAGCATGTTGAACAGATCGTCGCAGCTGTCATTACCTGAGCTTGCCCAATGGAACACTACCGTATCATCTATAAGCGTTCTGTGACGCTTGTCAGCCATAAGTACGTTGAGCGCACTCGTATACTTGTTCATAGCGATCTCGGAAACATTGCTGTTTACAGACTGCTCACGGCAGTAAGAGTATTCGGACGGGTTATTGAAACTTATCAGCGTGTTTCCCTTTGAATCACCGCCGGGAACGCCCTTGATTTTTCCGTGTATTCGTGCAACAGGCAGTTTATCTCCGATTATTCCGCACTGAGAAATAATAGGCGTTTTATTCACGTTAGATGATAATAAAGACTTTTGCCATTTTTCTTTTAAATCCTTGTCTTCATGCAGTAAGATTTCAGGGTGCCCGGAAAGACAAAAAGCGATATGACTTTTAAACACTTCTTGATTAGACAACAGGAACTCATTATCCGTCTCATTTTCCGGCTGCCAGTCATCAATAAAGGCTCTGTACGCTCTGCATATTTCACTCTTATCCAAATCCGCAAAAAACTCTTTGTTTTGCTTTACAAAAGCGTCGTGAGACTTTTTTGCCTTATCCGTGCTGTCATCGTTGTGCTCTTTGCGTCGTAATTCAGTCCGAAAATATACTGCGGCCTGTGCTCTACAATGTTTGCATAAATTGCCGTTTTTTCCGTTCTCTTTGGCAAAATCATTGTAACCGGGTTTAAAACCTCTTTGATTTTCCTGTTTTTCTGCTCGATCTGCTCTTTCCTTCTGCAATCTATTATGCCGTCGACTTTGCCTTCCGGTGTAAGGCTTACAAGATAGCTGACGTCGACCGAAGTATATCCGTCCGGCACCACCTTTCCCTTTGCCGCAAGAACGTCATAATAGTCGCAAAGCGCCTTTATCAGCATTTTAACACCTCCGCATATTTTCTTACGTCTATAACGCCGTCGATCATGTGCGGTCGGTAGTACACCGCCTCCGCACGATCGGAAAATTTCGGGTTGTCCCAATCTCCGTTTATCGGCTTTCCGCCGTCTTCAAATTTCAGTCCGTAGAGCATATATCCGAGATCGACATCGCCCATTTCAAGTATCTCGTTGCTTATAGGCTCCTCGTCAAACGATTCCGCAAGCCTTATGCTCTTTACCGGAAACTCCGAACACCCGAGGCACGGCGTTCTGAAGCACTGTCCCTTTTCCAGCCTCCTGCGTATTATGCAGGCGTGCTTGTCATCCGGCATATCCTCGTTCTCACTTCTCAGTCCGGTAAGTTCAAAATGAAACTCTACTCCGTATTTGACATTTGCAAGCAGCATGGAAGCCCTTTGACTTCTACATTCGTCGGTGTAGACAGAAACGTCATTTTCCGCACCTCTCATGTTTGCTTTCACAGCAGAGTAAAGAACCTTCTCCTTTACCTCATTGCGCCTAACATTCATAAACTTGATGGGGTTGTAGACCACTATTTTGTCTATCACATATCTCACTGCTGGCTTCCAATATATGCATTTAAGCATACCTTCCAGCGCACTCGGAGTCGGCACATCGTAGCTTATGCGTTCGACCTTGAGTTCGGGACGTGTAAACAACGCTCTTTCTCCCTCCACTATTATTTTGAATCCGTACATCTTGTTCTCCTTTCTTGTTGTTATATATAAATATCTTCGCCTTAAAATCTGATGCCAATTTCAGAGTCATAATAACTGTTTGCCGTAAGCACGCTTATGCCATTATAATCCTTTATTACTCCCTGCTTTTTTAGGCTTTCAAGCTCGCTCGGATATACGCTGCAGCAGTACTTTCTGAGCCTTCTTATATCGGTATGCCCGTTTATTTCAAGATTTTTCACAAGCCCTGCGCACTCATCGTCCTGTACTACGACTACAGAAACCGCTATGGAATCTATTATGCTTATTCTGTATGACCGGAAAGGTATAAGGTCGATGCTCCGACAGATATTGCCGAGAGAATTCTGCACTATTTCGTCCTTTTTCGCCGCAAAAAGGCGGTCATAATATGCTCTTATTGCCTCGCTTGAAGAAATATCCCGAAATTCGTTGAAAATGCCCCTCATTATATTCTGTTCGATGCTCTGCTTTCCCTTCCCGTCTGCACGCTCAAAAACATAAACATTTCCGTTCTCTCTTGCGCCTTCTCTGTTACACCGTCCGCCCGCCTGAAGAATATTGTCAAGTCCTGCAGCTTCTCTGTACACATCGTCAAAATCGAGGTCTACACCTGCTTCAATGAGCGATGTGGAGACGACCGTTATTCTGTCATCTTCGGGGATATCTCCTCCGCAAGGATACTTTTTTCTCAGCTTCCCGATCTCTGCTTTTATCTCGCTGATCGTGCGGCTTCTGTCAACAGAAGTCATATATGTTGACAGGTGATACTTCTTCCCGGCGCACTTATCGTACACGGACCTTGCGGCGCGGCGGCTGTTGACTACTATAAGGGCGGATGGGCTTGCGCCGGCTGCGGCGGCAAGGCTTTCATCGGTTATCTTACCGATGTCTTTATACGTGTTCTTTTTAAAAACTTCGGCGATTTTTTTATCCGCACGAAGTTCTGAAATTTCTGTGTCAGGGAGCGAATATTTTCTCAGGAGCTCACCAAAATCAGGCATTGTCGCAGTGAGAAAAATCGCTTCGCTGTGTAAAAAACGTGTTATAAACGAAACAGCTCGCAGGCACGGCTGCAAATTTTCGACAGGCATACGGTGCGCCTCGTCAAAAATTATTATGCTGTTCGCTGTGTTGTGAAGCTTTCTCAGCTTTTGGCGGTTATTTGCATAAACCGATTCAAAGAACTGTACGGATGTGGTTACGATTATCTTGGCATCCCAATTTTCTTCTGCCTGTATTGCGGCGTTTCTGTAATCCTCATCGTAGTCATCGCTGTCCTCATACGAAAATGACGATTGATGACGAAGAATCTTTGCGCTGTCTCCGAAAAGCTCCTCAAACGTCTTTACCGTCTGGTCTATTATGCTGTTATACGGAATTACGTAAATAATTCGCTCTTTCCCTGTAAGGCGTGCCCTTTTAAGGGCAAAATACATTGATGCAAGAGTTTTTCCGCTTCCGGTAGGCATATTCATAAGGTATATGTCAGCGTCTTCATCTGCCTTTTCAAATATTTTGGATTGCAGACAGCTTCTTGCCTTTTGCAGGTCGGTAACATTTCTGTCCTCAAATAATTTAAACCGGTTTTCCAGCTTTTCAGTGCACTTATCGAAGTCAGATTCAAAAGGCATTTCCCGATATGTATCGGTTGCCCTCATGGTATCTATCGAATCTGCGTCTGTCAGGCATGAAAAACAGTATCTGACCAAAAAAGCATATTTTTCTACAAGCTCATCTTTTTCTTTGCATCCCTTTAACAAATATTCGTTAAAAGCTCTTTCGTCCAATTTTGAGATAGAAATATCGTCCTTATACGCCGAGTAATCTTCACATTCTCTCTTAAGCCTGCCGAATAAAGTTTTCTCATCCTTTGAGTCTGCCACGGTTCCGCAGTCCGGAATACCAGAGTGATGTCCTGCTATACAAAGCGCCATTAGAAGCCCCATGGGTGTTTCTTTATATTTTTCATAGACTTCTTTTGCCCCGCATACAGAGTGCTCAACCCTTATACCGTAATCTCCGAGAATTCTTTGCTGAAACTTTATCAGATATTTCCCGACGTCGTGCATCAGCCCTACTTCAAAGCACAGTTCTTTCAACTCTTCTATTGCAAAGCTTCTGCAGAGCAAAGCGGTATTCTCACAGTGTTCCTTTACTGTCTGAATACTTCCGTCGCTTTTTATGTGAGCTGCATATTCCATGTCTTTTCTCCCATCGTAATTCTGTTAAGACAATATATCGTATTATAAGTCCAATAAAACGGACTTATAATGCATTTTTTGATTTTTCCAAAAAAGGTATAACATACATTTACACATAATGCAAATTTTTCCGAATTGTAAAACCCATATTTTATCCAAAACAGCTTGAATTTTCGTCAAACATATTGTATAATCACTATTGACCTAACCACAAACCGAAAGGATGATAAAATTGAAACTCGGAGTTCTTACAGTACCGCTTTACGATATGTCGCTTGAAGACACGCTAAGATACCTCAAAGGTCTCGGAGTGGAGGCCGTCGAGATAGGCTGCGGAGGATTTCCCGGCGACGGACACAGCCACAGAGAGGAGCTTCTCTCCGACAAGTCGAAGCTCGCTTCTTTCAAGAAGCTCTTAAAGGATTACGACATGGAGATATCGGCTCTCTCTACCCACGGAAACCCCGTTCACCCCGACAAGGAGGTGGCGCAGAAGTTCCACTACGATTTTGAGAGGACCTGTATTCTCGCAAATGAGCTTGAGATACCCACCGTCATCACATTCTCCGGCTGTCCCGGAGGCTCCCCCGAGGACAAGACGCCAAACTGGGTGACCTGCCCCTGGCCGGACGACTTCTTAAATACACTCGACTACCAGTGGAACGACGTACTCATTCCCTACTGGACTAAGGAATCCGAATACGCCGCAAAGTACGGTGTTACAAAGATAGCGCTTGAGATGCACCCCGGCTTTTGCGTATACAATCCCGAAACTCTTATGAAGCTGAGAAACGCAGTCGGAAAGTCGATAGGCGCAAACTTCGACCCGTCTCACCTTATATGGCAGGGAATAAATCCGGCAGAAGCCATAAGATATATCGGTCAAAACGGCGCAATGTTCCACTTTCATGCCAAGGATACGCGCATTGATTACAGGAACACTGCCATCAACGGTGTTCTCGATACCAAGCACTACGGCGACGAGATAAACCGCTCGTGGGTATTCCGCTCACTCGGTTACGGCACGGACGCCAAGGTCTGGAGGGACATGGTCTCCATGCTCCAGCTCGTAGGCTACAACCACGTCATGAGCATAGAACACGAGGACAGTCTTATGACGTCTAAGGAAGGACTTGAAAAGGCGATAGCTTTCCTGAGGAGCGTAATAATCTCCGAGCCGAAGCCCGGCTCTATGTTCTGGGCGTAAGCAAAGAGCCGATAAGACTTTCTGCAATTACCACCAAAAGCAGGCGTAAAATTCCGTCCGAGCGATAACGATCACATGCGTTCAGGCACATATTACACAGCGAGACAGCTTATTTTATAAAAAAGTATTTGACGTCAAAGGAGAACGAATATGTTAAAAGTCGGAACAGAAGCCCCCTCTTTCACCCTTCCGGACAAGAACGGCAAGTCCGTATCTTTGTCCGATTTCAAGGGCAAAAAAGTCGTGCTGTATTTTTACCCGAAGGACAACACCTCGGGCTGTACAAAGCAGGCGTGCGCGTATGCGGCGCACAATGCAGATTTTGAGAGCAAAGGTGCGGTAGTTATAGGCATAAGCAAGGACTCGCCGAAGTCTCATCTCGGTTTTGCCGAGAAGTACGGTCTTCCGTTCGTGCTTCTCTCGGACACGGAGACTTGCGTTTTGCAATCGTACGACGTATGGAAAGAAAAGAGCATGTACGGAAAGAAGTATTTCGGCGTAGTCAGAAGCACTTATATAATTGACGAAAACGGCGTAATTATCGGCGCTTACGAAAAGGTAAAGCCCGAAAGCGACGCGGAAAACATGTTAAAGGCGCTCGGCGAGCTTTAAGATACAGTCACAAAAAAATAAAAGCCGCATAATATACAGTAACCTGTCTCAAAGGCAAACGGCGCAGATGCGCCGGCGATGCAAAAAACAGATGGGGGTTATTTTATGTGTTTTATAAATGCTACCGTGCTTGAAAAAGGAAGATGCCGTCTTCTCGTCCGCGACAACGAGAACGGACAGAGAATAATCGTCAACTCTCCGATCGCCTGTCGCTTTGGCGTGGGCGACAACGTATGCATCGAATACAACGGTGCAATGACGAGAAGTATTCCTCCGCAGATCAATGCGGAGAACATTACCAGGCTCTCTCCTTGCAGGTGCCGCTGCTCATAACAAATCGGTCGGGGCTTTTGCCCCGACCTTCATATTTTCTGTTGCGGTTGGCGAAAGCGCAACTTTTAATGTTCTTTTTTTGTTGCTCTGCTAAGCGCAGGTGCAGTCGGCAAAAGCGCCGCTTTTGATGCTCATTAGCTGTTTTACTGCTAAGCGCAGGTGCAGTATTCAAAGCGCTTACTGGCGCTAAAAGCTCCTTATGGAGCTTTGGGGACACGTTTTACGTACTTTTCTTGAAAAAGAAAAGTACCAAAAGATTTTTGCCCTTCCCTCTTGCGGGAAGGGCAAATCTAAGG
>CAJOMW010000075.1 GCA_905235695.1 uncultured Clostridia bacterium
AGGTACAAAAGTTTCTCACTTTCTTGTTCATCAATCTTTAAACCGAATTTTTCTCTGAGTAGTCCTACCTGCGTGCTTCTCCAGAACGGCATTGAGTCAATGAGAGTGCCGTCCAAGTCGAAAACCGCGTTTTTGAAATCCATGGGTTAGCCTCCTGAATGTCACTTGCTTTGCGTTTTAAAGAGCTTCTTTATCTTATAGTTATACAGTATCATAATTTTCCCCATGAGCATTTCAAAGCAGGCGAAAAATATATTTGCTGAGACTATGAGAAGTACATATACATACACCGGCTCGTTTTCAATTCCGAATACCGTTCGGAAAGCTGCGTAAAGTACTATCATTACCGCATTGAACAATAAGCACAGCAGAAAATTTATGACTTTTTTGCTCTTCATTTTTCTGAGAAGTACTCCCCTGAGTATCGGATAGTATCCGAAAAACGTCACAAAGTACAGAGTAGCCGAGCGAAGCGGCATAAGGATAAATGACAGCGCCGCAGATACCGCATATATCATAACGGCGCTTTTGCCGCCCATTTCCGTATAGACGACCTGAAGTATCAGCGCCGCAAGAGACGCGCAGGCAAGGTCTATTATGTCAAAAAATCCGCCGGCGATGACGATGACCGTTATTATTGCCGCAAGGATCGCAGAGTATGCCATCCTGCGGATGGTTTTTTTGAGATTCATGTGCATCACTCGTTTATCAAGTAATAGATTGAATATATTATAACACCTTTTGCCGCATTTGTAAACCGATATGCGGCGTTTTTGTGATATTTATTAAAATTCCGAAAATTCTTGCAATTTTTGCGGCGGTATGATATACTTGTAGCATAAATATCAGGAGGGCTGAAAATGAATACTCGCATTGATAAATCAAAGCTTCTTATAGGCACCTACTGCCTTCAGCCGAACGCCCAGACCGAGGAGCACATAAAGGATATTGCAGAGTGCGGCATAGATTTGATAACGTGCCTTTACACGAGAAAGAGAAAGCTCCTTGACGCTCTTGAGCACTACCACATTGGCTGTATTTTTACGGGCGCCGTGCCGGGCTGGTGGGGCGGAGGCTCGGAGGATAAAGTAATGTCGGAGATAAATCCGCTTTCGGCTTATGATGAAAGCATAGTAAAATTTAAAGATCATCCGGCAATATGGGGAATAGATATAGGCGACGAGCCGTCCTCTCTCGACTACGAGCATTATGCAAATATCATCAACCACATAAAGGAAAAGTTCCCGAAACAGATGCTCTACCTCAATTTATATCCGTATTATGCGTACGTTCCCGAGAATACCGACGAAAAGACAAAAAGCCAGCTCGGCACTTTCAGCTACGCCGATTACATAGATCAGTATATCGAAAAAATACCGCTTCCGTATATAAGCTACGATTTCTATGTATACGCCTGCAAGAATATCGGCTGGATGTTTGAGAACTACCGCATAGTTGCGGAGGCTTGCCGCAAGACGGGACGCGAATTTTGGTACATACCGCAGGTAAACAGCAAAGTTAAAGACATTTTCATGTCAGAAAATATGCTCCGCTATCAGGCATACACCGCGCTTGCATACGGTGCGACAGTCATAAACTGGGCGTGCTGGACAAAAGGCTGGTGGCACAATAACGTGCTTGACGACGACGGCAAAAAGACAGAGCAGTACGAAAAGCTCAAAAAGATAAACTTTGAGCTTAAAAACATAGGCGAAGTTTATATGAAGTACCGTAACGTAAACACCCACCTCTTAGGCTTTGAAAATGAGCCGACATTCGGGAAATTCCCCGAGCTTGTCAGCAAAAAAATCGTAAACACCGGCTTTGTGCGCGACCTCCACGCAGGAAAGAACGACCGACTTGTCGTAGGCGAGATGGTTTCGAGAAGCGGATTAGGAGAAACGGCGCTCGTTATCTGCAACGCCACCGACTATCTCGACGAGAACCACACCACGGCACGTGTTACATTCAGAGCCGACGATTGTGAAGTAAAGCTCTTCAGCGGTGAAGGGTATCCGGTTCTCAGAAAGAGTGACAAGGGAGTTTATTCGTTTGATTTGGAGAACACACACGGTGTTATTGTTACGATTAAGTGATTTATAATAACTTTTTATTTGAACTTTAATAAAAGATCAACAAAAACAACGCTGTTATACTGTATAATAACACGTAAATAAAGCCGAAAGGAAAAAACGGCAATGAAAGTTGTCGTTTTTAAATTGTGATAATGAGAAGAAGCAATTTAACAACAGTCGTATACATATTGATAACCTGTCTCGTATTCGTAAATATATTTATCTATTCAAAGATAATAACCCACTCAATCCCCGAGGCGGTTTATCCGAGCACTTCGGACAGTGCGGCTGACGCTTTGGATGAAAGCTCAGGTACGCCGGACGGAGAGGGCGGCAGCGCCTTTGCAATGCCGGAAGGTTATCGATATATAACCGTAAACGTATCGGATACGTACTCCGGTCCGCTCATACTTGTAAACGCATCGCATCCTTATGAATTTGATAATGTGCCGACGGCTGTTGCGCCGGATATCAGCGACAGCGTGTATTACAACAAGACCTCGAGCTATGCGGCAAAAGACATAAACGTAGCTTTGAATACGACGGTGATACAGGCGCTCAACAGGATGATGGACGACTTCTATGAGATAAAGGGCAGCCGTTCCGTGATGATAAACGAGGGACTGAGAACGCGCGAGGAGCAGGAGTCCATACTTGCTCAGAAGATAGCAGAACTGGGCGAAGATCAGACAATAGCCGCAAAGCCCGGTTACAGCGAGCACCACTCCGGCTACGCAATGGACCTTCTTCTGTACGAAAACGGCATAGCCGCAACGTTTACCGGTGAAGGCGAATATTCGTGGTTTTCCGAGAACGCACATAAATACGGGTTTATTCTCAGATATCCCGAGGGCAAGGAGGATATAACCGGTATAAGCTATGAATCATGGCATTTCAGATATGTGGGGGTACCTCATGCCGAGTATATTTATAAGAACGGCCTTGCGCTTGAAGAATATATTGAGATGCTGGGATTTTATCCGATTGAGAGCGCAAAGCTTTCGGAGACCGACAGCGTGAGCGGCGACAATTACGTCGTGTACAGCGCTGCCGTCCCGTCTGACGGCACACAGGTGCCGGTTCCCGACGGCGCAGCAGGCGAGGCTTATACAATATCCGGAGATAATAACGGTCACGTCATAATAACCGTAAAGCAGTGAGGGACTTAGTATGACTCATTTTATTTACGAGAGAACAGCCAACTACTACGAGACCGACTGTATGGGCGTAATTCACCACAGCAACTATATACGGTGGTTCGAAGAGGCGAGGGTAGCGTTTCTCGACCATATTGGCGCAAATTATGCAAAAATGGAAAGCGATGGCATAATAAGCCCGGTTCTCTCCGTATCGTGCGAGTACAAATCAAGTGTGAGGTTTGCCGATACGGTGCTTATTGAAGTGAAAATAAGCGATTATAACGGATTTAAGCTATTCTTTGATTATACTGTTACGGATAAGGAGAGCGGAGACGTCAGAACGGTTGGCAAGAGTTCTCACTGCTTTATAGACAAAGAGGGAAAACTGCTCAGGCTGAACCGCGTCGCTCCTGAACTTCACAATATAATAATCGGGTGTATGAACGATGAGAAAGAAGCGTAATCAAAAAGGCACACGGCGAGTAAAGATAAACGATAAGCAGGTCAAAAAGGTACTGACAAAGACGCTTGAAGATTTTGCAGTCAGCGAAATAAGCGAAGTATCACTGAAAAATCTTCTGAATTCCGAAGGGTATACGGTTGTCAGGTTCGGTCCGTACTCCAACAGCCCCGAGGTCGAGAGACTGCTTTCAAAAGATGAGCGGCTCTCCAAAATGGCAGAGCAAAGTGAGGCGTTCACATACCAGAGCGGCGAAGACAGGTGTGTATTTGTCAGCAAGTCAGTATCAAAAGACGAGCTTCTGTTTCTTCTTGCGAGAGAGCTCGGTAACGTGCTCATGTCTGAAAACAGTAACGGTATTCTCGGATTGAGCGCCACAGACAAGGCGAACGCAAATATATTTGCATATCACATTACGGATATCAGAGAGCACAGCATAATATACAATTTCTTTAAGATCCATTTTGTACAAGCGCTTTTGGGATTGCTCGTCGCTTGGAGCGTAGTGGTAATCTTCTTTACAATGAATATATCCACGTCTTTTAAATCAAACAGCGATGTGCTTGTCTTAAACGGCGAATCCGTTCAGACGTTTGCCGCCGTACAGGATGATATATCAGGCGAGCCGGTTCGCAGCATTTCCGCCGATGCTTCCGGCGATATTTCCGATGATGCTTTAGATGATGTTTTAGGTGATGTTTTAGGTGATGTTTTAGGTGATGTTTCTGCCGATTCTTTTGCGGGGACTGAAATATCCGCCGAAAATGAGCTGAAGGAGATAATTCCCGATGTCTCTGACGATGGCGTGCAAGCAATAACCGCACCTAATCCCTCGCTCGGAGAAGCGACAGCTGAGCGGACGATTCCGGACATTGCGGAATCGGTAAAGGAGCCGGAGAGCAGTGTATCCGTTCCGCAAACCGGAAGAGTATACTACGCAACCAAGAGCGGGACGAAGTATCATATTGCCGGATGCAGTTATATCAAGGGGAAGGACAATCTGAAAACGCTTACCGAGGAAGATATTAAGAGCGGCAAGTATGAGCCATGTTCGAGATGTATAGGATAAGAGATAAGACAGCTTTTGCGGCTGTCTTATTTTGCGGTATGAGGCGAAATATAAAACAATAAAGCGAAAAACGGGGAAAAATTTATTGCAAATACTATTGTTTTTTTTGCGGTTATATAGTATAATGTTAAAGCAAAGAAGGAGAAAGGAGAGAAATTATGCCGGAATTAAAGGACGACATAAAAATAGTATCGAAGAACAAAAAGGCTTATCACGACTATTTTGTAAATGAAGTCTACGAAGCCGGCATAGAGCTTTTCGGCACCGAAGTCAAGAGCATAAGGGCAGGCGCAGTTAATATGAAGGATTCGTACTGCACTTTCGACAAAGGCGAGCTGTATGCTACCGGCATACACATAAGTCCGTATGAAAAGGGCAACATATTCAATAAGAATCCGCTCCGCGACAGGAAGCTCCTCCTTCACAAGAGGGAGATAATGAAGCTGTTCGGGCTTGTAGGCAAGGAAGGATATACGCTCATTCCGCTCAGCATGTATTTTAAGGGCTCTAATGTAAAGGTCGAGGTAGGACTTTGCAAAGGCAAGAAGCTGTACGATAAGCGTGAAGCACTCGCCAAAAAAGAGGCAATACGCGACATAGAGAGGGCAACAAAGCAGAAAAATCAATATTAGATACGGGGGCGTAAAGGTTTCGACGGGGATTTTGAAGTACGGTAAGCGAGCAGAGGCGCAGAACTCTTTAAAAGCTGCAATTTTTAAAAATAAACGCTAACGATAATTTAGCATACGCTGCCTAATTAAGGCAACCGTCATACCTGCGAGTACTGCGGCGCGGGATATGGCGTGACACAGCAGTGAACGTGAACGTGCCTAAGCTTTGCGGCACGGCATGAACTTATGAAGCTACCGGACCTATCCGCCTGACTGCCGGCGGAAGGCGAGGGAAGTTTATAGACGGTCTACGCTCGTAGAAAGCTGTATGGAGGAATTTTCGGACAGGAGTTCGACTCTCCTCGCTTCCACCAAAGAGAAAATCCTGTCGACGAATGTTGGCAGGATTTTTGCTT
>CAJOMW010000076.1 GCA_905235695.1 uncultured Clostridia bacterium
TTGAGATATATCGAAGCGAAGGAGGGACGGGTAAGTGTTCAAAACGGATGATACGGTATTCTACGGAGTCCATGGAGTTTGCAGAATAACCGGCATAGTTACTAAGGATTTTTTGGGAAGCACTGCGGATTACTACGTTCTGATCCCTGTTTTTGAAAACAGGTCTACGGTATTCGTGCCTGTTGACAAACCGGAGCTTGTCAAAAAGATGCGCCCGCTTCTCTCAAAGGACGAGATAGAGGAAGTAATAAGGTCCATGCCGCTATGCGAGGAGATATGGATAGAGGACGAGCCTACGAGAAAAGAGGTATACGCCGAGCTGTTGAAGAGCGGAGACAGGATCCGGCTCATAAGCCTGATAAAGACTCTGCGCAACAGAAAGCTCTCGCTCGGCGGCAAGAACAGGAAGATGCACGCCTGCGACGAGCGATTTCTCGACGACGCACTGAAAATGCTGCACGACGAGATAGCGTATGTGCTCGACATAGAGCGAAGCCAGGTCGCTTCTTATATAACGGAAACCATAGGCGCGGAAAAGATGTAAAAATATAATCGAGGCTGTCAGCGACAGCCTCGACGTTTTTATGGGAGCGGTATTGCCGCTCTGTTTTTATATCATCTCTAAAGTTTTTTCCACCATCTCGTCGACGTTTACCTTTTGGTAGCCGAATATGGAGGTGTTCAGCTTTCCGTCTATCTTGTCCTTCCACTCGGACGGAATGCCGGATTTACCGATTATCATTCCGACGACCGAGCCGACCGTTGCTGCGTTGCAGTCTGTGTCGAAGCCCTGTTCGACTGCCATGCAAACCGACTTTCCGTAGTCTCCGCCGCCGTAGAGGAGACAAGCCGTCACGATCTCCGCATTCGATATGGTGTGGCACCAGTGATGCCCGTTCCTGTCATCCCACCTCTTGTGGAAGTCGTCAAAGAACTCTTTCTGCGACTTTCCGCTATCGTATTCCGCTATGACCTTCTGTATCGCTTCATAAAGTCTCGAGGTCTTCGGGATATATGCAAGACCTGCATTTATCGTATCCTTTATGCCAAGTCCCGTCGCTGCGGCGGCAAGCATTGCCGACACCCACATCTCGCCGTATATTCCGTTCTTTATGTGCGACATTCTCGCATCGCGCCATGCCATGTTTGCTGCGCTCTCCGGGTCGCCCGGGCATACCCATCCGAAGTAGTCTCCGCGTATCTGAGCGCCTATCCATTCGCGGAACGGATTCTTGTAAACAGCCGACTCGGGCGGCAGATATCCGTTGACAAAGTTTCTGTATGCGACGCGCTCAGCGGTGCAGTACGCATTCTTACCCTGGGTGAGTATCCAGATGTTTGCCATGTCCTCGGAAGTGAAGTCTCTGCCGTGATTCAGAAGCGCCAGGTAAGCAATTATTATATAGTTTGTGTCGTCGTCGACCGGCATACCGTCCATAATTCCGTCAGTATAAGCACGATCCTTTATCGGAAATTCCAGCCCTTCGCCGTTCTTTTCTGCCTCGCTCTTTACTATATATCTGTGCATAGGCGAGTTTCCGGTACGCTTGAGGAAGATCGAAAGCTCGTCGTATTTCATTCCCTCAACTGCCTTTCCGAGCAGACAGCCGCATATTCTGCCGTACCATGCACCTGCTATTTTTTCCTTCAGCTTTTCGTCCTTCTTAACCGGCTTTACTCCGAAAGAGAAATCCGAAAGCTCCTTTATTGCGTCGAAATCCGACGGCTCGACATACGGATAATCCTTTACCTGAGGCGCTTTTGATATAAGCTTGTAAAGAGTATCCGCCATCTCGTCCTTTTCCTTTGTGTTGGGCATAGCAAACACTGCGTCAAAGAGGTTTTTATAAGCTGAAATATCTTTGCCCTCATCTATGCTCTGAAGGTACTCTACGCCGAGATTCTTATAGTATGCTTCATAATGATTCCACTTATCAAACGTAGGCTCCGCATTGGACGAAACCCTCACTTCTTCTATGGAACGGGTATCCTTTCCGGTCACCAGATAGTCTATTGAAAGATTGAAATATGAAGCGAGGGATATAAGATTGCTTATATCCGGCATGCTTGCTCCGCTTTCCCACTTCTGAATAGCCTGTCTCGAAACGCCGATCGCCTCAGCAACCGCTTCCTGCGAGACGCCTTTTTTGTTTCTTGCCTGTAACAGCTTTTCGCTGAAAATCATACTTAACACCTCCGGTATTTTTATTCGGTATTTTTATTGTAGCATAAAAATTTCATATTGCCAAGCAACTTTTGTTTGCAAAATTCGCAACTTTTGGTTGCTATTGGCAAAATAAAGCGGCGTGCCCGGCACGCCGCTCTCATATTACTGCTTCATCGACTTTGCAAAGCTGTCTTTCAGCGTAACTATCCTGTTGATGACATTAGGGCTGTGAACGTCGACGCAGAAATAGCCGTTTCTGACAAACTGGAACCTTTCGCCGCTGCTTGCGCCTTCAAGCGCCTTTTCGAGCTTTGCGTTCTTCATGACTATAAGGCTTTCGGGATTGAGATAGTCCCTGAAGGACTTGTCCTCGGGTATGGCTCCCGTGTCCTCTATCGTAAAGAGCTTGTCGTATAGCCTTACCTCCGCATCTACCGCATTTTCCTTGCTCACCCAGTGAATAGTTCCCTTGATTTTTCTGCCGTCCGGCGGATTCTTGCCGCCGGTCTCGGGATCGATCGTGCAGAGCAGCTTTACTACGTTTCCGTTTTCGTCATATAAAGCCTCGCTGCACTTTATCACATACGCACTCATAAGGCGCACTTCCGAATCTATCTTGAGTCTCTGGAACTTTGGCGGAGGGTTGTCGGAAAAGTCGGATCTCTCTATATACAGGTGCTTTGTGAAGGCGACTTTTCTCGTGCCGGCGTCGGGATCCTCGGGGTTGTTCACAACGTCGAAATACTCGGTCCTTCCCTCGTCGTAGTTGGTTATCTCAACTTCTATCGGATCAAGCACTGCCATACGGCGCGTGGCTGTGCTGTTCAGCTCTTCTCTTATGCAGTGCTCGAGGAGGTTCTCGTCGCAGAGTGAGAGCGCCTTTGATATTCCGGACTTCTGAACGAAGCTGAAGATTGAGGAAGGCGTGTAGCCGCGTCTCCTGAGACCGCAGAGGGTAGGCATTCTCGGATCGTCCCAGCCGTCGACGAGCTGTTCCTCGACAAGCGCACGGAGATAGCGCTTGCTCATGACGGTGTACGTCACGTTGAGCCTTGCAAATTCGCGCTGCTTCGGCTTGTGCTCGAAGCCGATGTTGTTTACTACCCACTCGTATAGCGGTCTGTGATTTTCAAATTCTATCGAGCAGAGGGAGTGCGTTATTCCCTCGAGCGCATCCTGTATGGGGTGAGCGAAGTCATAGAGGGGGTATATGCACCACTTGTCGCCCTGGCGGTGATGAGACGTGTGTATTATGCGGTATATTGCCGGATCGCGCATATTCATGTTCGGGGACGACATATCTATCTTCGCACGGAGCGTGTGTGAGCCGTCCGGAAATTCGCCGTTTTTCATCCGCTCAAACAGGTCGAGATTTTCCTCTACGCTTCTGTTGCGGTACGGGCTGTCCTTGCCGGGCTCGGTAAGAGTGCCGCGGTATTCGCGCATTTCGTCCGCACTCAGGTCGCAGACGTACGCCTTGCCGTCCTTTATGAGCTTTACGGCGTATTCGTAGCACTTGTCAAAGTAGTCGGAGCCGTAAAATATGCCGTCGGGATTTGCTCCGAGCCACCTGAGGTCTTCCTCTATTGACTTTACAAACTCATCGTCCTCTTTGACGGGGTTCGTGTCGTCGTAACGCAGGTTGAAAAGACCGTTGTACTTTTTTGCGGTCGAATAGTTTACCCATATAGCCTTTGCGGAGCCTATGTGAAGGTATCCGTTAGGCTCGGGCGGAAAGCGCGTGTGGATGCGCTCGGTAAGTCCTGCCGCTATGTCTTGGTCTATTACGTCGTGTATGAAATTTGAGCTGATTACTTCTTCAGACATTTGTTTTTACTCCTTTTAGCCGTTTATTTTATAGCTGCCTTTACTCTCGAGATAACCCTGTCGCTTCCGAGCACCTGCATTACCGTGCAGAGATCCGGCGAGTTGTTTCTGCCCGTGACGGCAACCCTTATCACGTTGCTGACGTCCGTTACACTGCCTTTGAACGCCCCGGGGTCAGCCTTGTACGCCTTCATGTCGCTCGTATAGCCGTATTTTTCTCCGAGCGCCTTTATCTTCTCAAACCACGTGTTGTTGTCGTCGTCCTTTGAGTATATTTCCGCATACTCCGAAAGTATCTGCTTTCTCTCGGACTCGGGGACGTTTTCGGGGTAGCTCTCTTCTACGGTAAACAGGTCGTCGTAGTAGTACGATACGAAGCTCTTTACCTCGCTCCAGCACGCAAAGTCCTTTCTCGGCTTCTTTCCGCCTCTGCCTATCGCAAAATAGCTCTTTGCGTATCCCTCGTCTGCGGTGAGCATATCGTAAAAGCCGGTGTCGTTCTCCTTTGCCCATTCCTTTACGCCTTCATATACTTCGTCTGCACTCATTGCGGCAATGACGTTCTTTGATACGTCGTTGAACTTTGCAAGGTCGAACATTGCGCCGGAATTGCCCATGTTTGACGCCTTAAAGGGGAAATCCTTGTAGGAGGCGTCCTTGTTCGCGCTTCTCCACTGCTCGTAGTTGGAGTTGAGAAGCGTCATAAGATACTCGATAACGCTCTTTGCGGGGTAGCCCTTCTCGAAGTAGAAGCCGAGCGTACATTCGGGATCCTTGCGCTTGGACATCTTGCGCTTCGTGCCGGTTTCCTCGTCGAGCTTCATTACCTGCGCTGTGTGCGCAAAGCGCGGCATTTTGAATCCGCAGGCGCGCCACAGCTCGACGTGCCACGGAAGCGTGGACAGCCATTCCTCGCCTCGAACGACGTCGGTCGTCCTCATAAAGTGGTCGTCGCAGACGTGCGCAAAGTGGTAGGTCGGTATACCGTCGGATTTGAGGAGGACGAAGTCCTGATCGTTTTCGGGGAACGTGAGCTTGCCCTTTATGGTATCCTTGAATTCTATCTTCTTGCTTGGATCGCCGAGCGATTTGAAGCGCAGAACGTAGCTCTCGCCGTTTTCTATCTTCTTTATGGCTTCTTCCGGGGCAAGGTCGCGGTAAACCGCCCATTTTCCGTAGTAGCCGAAGTTTGCCTTTTCGGCTTCCTGCTGTTCGTGTATTTTCTGAAGCTCCTCCTCGGTGCAGAAGCACGGGTACGCCCTGCCTTCAAGGAGCAGCTTTTTAGCGACAATGTGATAGTATTTTGCGCGGCTGCGCTGCCTGTACGGACCGTATGCGCCCTTGTCGCCGTCGGCTGTTGCGCCCTCGTCGAATTCTATGCCGAAAGCGCCGAGATACTTGATTATCTTTTCAACGGCTCCGGGAACCTCGCGCTTATCGTCGGTGTCCTCGATCCTGAGGTAGAAGACGCCGTCGTCGGTCGAAGTGTGAGCTATTCTCTCGTCTGCGAGACCGCCGTAGAGATTGCCTATGTGCATGGAGCCGGTCGGGCTGGGGGCTATTCTCGTGACCTTTGCACCCTCTTTAAGTCCTCTTTCGGGGAAGAGCGCCTCGAGAGACTCGACGGTATCCTCCTCCGAAACGTCGGGGAATATAAGGGAAGCGAGCTTTTGTAAATTATCCATCTATTTTTCCTCCAAATTTATGTACTTATATGAGAATCGCCAAATACGTCAGCGGTATTGAGACGAACACCGACGGCAGCATATTAGCGAACGTTTATTTCCTTGTCGAACATAAGATTTACTCCTACGCAGAATATGAGAACCGAGCCGACGAACGACATATTTTCGATCACCACGTCTGTAAAGAGTGGGGCTGCGAGTGCCGCAAGAGCGGTTATAAGTCCCTGGAACAGAAAGACGGGAATAGCCGAGAACACTGCGCCCTTGCCGAATACCGATGCGAAAACCATTTTTCTTCTGTTTCATTTAATATTGAGTTTTTGTCATTTGCATTAGAATTAGAATTGACATTATTTGTTATATCTTCATTTAATATTTGGGAAATTAAA
>CAJOMW010000077.1 GCA_905235695.1 uncultured Clostridia bacterium
CAAAGTCTCAGTTGGGCTTTCGATGGGCTACATCAATGCAGCTGCTTTTGTGCCTCAACACGCCCTCAATGGGGCTATATATTTTTTTGGTGTCGATAACACCAAAGACTTTGCGTTTTTCAGCGGGGTGCTGCCAATTATGAATTATGCATTCTGCATTTTGTAGTAACTTTCAACTTTTTTACGTGAAAGCAAACAGCGGCGCTTGCGCCGAAAAAATCACTCCCCGGCAGAGCTGCGCCGCACAATATTTTAAACAATTTATTAAAAATATTACACATCATGTAAAATCGACCTCATTTGCTATGAAAAAAAGGTGATATAATATAAAAGTGTTAATAGGCGTAAAATAGAGCAGGAGTGCCATGGCTGCGAGCACTTTACGGAAAAGCACTTGGTACGCAGGCAGCTATTTATTTAACAAAATCGGGAAAGGAACTCCATGATATGTGGTTTATACTTGACGTAATAATAGCGGCAATATTCATAGTATTTGCGATAATAGGCGCAAAAAGAGGACTTATAAAATCCGTATGCGGTGCGCTGATAACCATAGTTTCCATAATCATTGCGCTGAACTTCTATGCGCCGGTGGCGGACTTTTTCCGCAGCACGGTCGTATACAAGCAGCTCACCGACAACCTCAACGAAAAAATAACCGACTACGTACAAAACACTACGGACGAGGAGAGCGTTTCGGAGCTGTTTTCGGATGCGCCAAGCGGAATATATACGCTGTTGCGAGGCTTTGGAAAAAGCCCCGAGGAAGTCAGCGAAATGATTGAGGAAATGATAAAAAGCGGCGAGGAAAACGTGGCGCAGGAGATATCCGATTACATAGTCGCTCCGGCGGCGGAGGCTCTCTCGAATGCCCTTGCGGTGCTGGCGCTGTTCCTCGCAAGCGTTATCGTGCTCAACCTCGCCTTGCTGCTTCTCGGTCTGATATTCAAGCTGCCCGTGCTCAGATTCGCAAACACGCTCGGCGGACTTATCATAGGACTTATCATAGGGCTCATGTTCTCGCTCGTCTTCTGCACTGTTGCAAACATTGCGCTCCCCTACCTTTCGGGAGCAGGAATAAACCTCAGCGTCGAGGATGCGAAGAACGCCATTATATTCACAAAGCTGTCGGAAATAAATCCGCTTTCGTTCCTATATTGACATTTAATTAAAAAAGGCGGCGAACATTGACAATACCGCCGCGGAGGAAGTATGAAACTAAAGTATGTGCCAAACACCCTATCTGTAATAAGACTTTTAGTTGTACCGCTGTTTGTCTGGCTGTTTCTGTCGGGCAACATAATCGTGGCTATAATATTATTTGTCTTCGGCGGTGCGACCGATGTCATTGACGGCTACATAGCGCGGAAGTTCAACTGCTCTTCCGCCCTCGGAAAAATACTCGATCCCCTCGCCGATAAAGCGCTTCAGCTCTCGGCGTTCGTGTGCTTGTATATACGCGATTACATACCGCTTTGGATGGTCATAGCGTACGTTGCAAAGGAGCTCTCAACAGTCATTGGTGCGCTGATAATTTTCAAGAAATCGAAGTTTGTCGTAAAATCCAACTACTTCGGTAAGTTAGCGACGGTAATAGTCTTTGCCGCAGTTTTCGTGATCGCCCTGTTCAAAGATTCAATAGGTTCGGTTGGAGTAACGGTAATATGCGTACTCGTTGCGCTGTATTTCGTGTTCTCGATATCAATGTACTTCAAGCAGGATCTCATCAAGGTGCTGAAAAACAAAAATCAGTAAAGATTTTTGTTTAGTTTGACTGATTGGCAAAAGCGCGGCTTTTGGCACTCTTTAGTTGTTTTACTGCTAATGAGAATTAAAGGCGGCGCTTTCGCCAGCCGCCCGGTAATAAACCCCGGAAAGGAAAATATATGCCTACACTCTGTACAAAATGTAAAACCCGCCCCGCCGTGATCTTCCTCCAGAAGCTCGACGGATCAAATAACAGCGTTTCCAGCGAGGGATATTGCCTCAGCTGCGCAAGACAGCTCGGCATAAAGCCCGTCACGGATATGCTCGATAAAATGGGAATAGACGACGAACAGCTCGAAGAAGTGGGGGACGAGATCGCCTCCATGATGGAGTCCTCGGGACTGTTTCCCGGAGATGAAAACGACGGCGACATCGACGACGACAGCGACGAAATCGAAAACGACGAAACACGTGCTCCTTCCGTCAGCCTCGGCTCTATCTTCGGAAGCTTTCCCGGAATCGGAAGGAAAAATTCGAGCGAAAACACCAATAAAGGCGATTCCAAAAAGAAAGCGTCGTCAAAAGGACGCAAAAATCTCGATATGTTCACCCTCAATCTCACCGAAAAGGCGAAGAGGGGCGAGCTCGACCGCGTCATCGGACGCGACAGGGAGCTTGAGAGAACGCTCCAGATACTCACACGCCGCCAGAAGAACAACCCCTGCCTCATAGGCGAGCCGGGCGTCGGAAAGACGGCAATAGCCGAGGCGCTCGCCCAGAGAATAGCGGACGGAAACGTGCCGCTCAAGCTCAGAGGATGCGAGGTCTGCCTTCTCGATATGACCGCAATGGTGGCAGGAACACAGTTCCGAGGTCAGTTTGAAAACCGCATGAAGGGACTTATCGAGGAAGTAAAAAAGCTCGGAAACATCATACTCGTAATAGACGAGGTTCATAATATAGTCGCCGCCGGCGACGCTGAAGGCGGCATGAACGCGGCAAATATCCTCAAGCCTGCCCTCTCGCGCGGCGAGATACACGTCATAGGCGCAACCACTCTCGCCGAGTACCGCAAGTATATAGAAAAGGACTCCGCACTCGAGCGCCGCTTCCAGCCGATAGTCATTGCCGAGCCGTCGGTAGCGGATACCGTCGAAATATTGAAGGGCATAAAGGGCTACTACGCCTCCTTTCACGGCATAAATATACCCGATGAAACGATAGAAAAGACCGTCACGCTCTCGGAGCGTTATATAACCGACAGATTTCTCCCCGACAAGGCGATAGACCTGCTCGACGAAGCGGCCTCATACCTCGCCCTGCACGATCCTGCCGTCACAGAGGCGGAAAAGGCGAAAAAGCTGCTCGACGAAGCGGCTCTCGAGCTGTCAAAGCTCGAGGGCACCGTCCCAAACGAGGACAACGCCGAGGAAACCGCTGAGTATTACGAAAAGCTCGCCGAGGCAAAGATGAAAAAGGCAAAGTGCGAGGAATTGTTCAATGAGTGCGAGGAAAAGCGAAAGAGCGTTGTGCTCTCCACCGAACACCTCGCAAAGGTAATCGAGATATGGACGGGCATACCGGCAAGCACCATAAACGAAAACGAGTTTGAGAGAATAGATAAGCTGTCCGAGCGCCTGAAGGCGAGAATAATCGGTCAGGACAAGGCGGTGGACGCCGTCGCAAGGGCCATAAAGCGCCAAAGGGCAGGCATTGCCGCAAAATTAAAGCCTGTATCCTTCATCTTTGCAGGTCCTACGGGCGTCGGCAAGACAGAGCTTGTAAAGACGCTTGCATCGGATCTGTTCGACTCGCCCGAATCGCTTATCCGCCTCGATATGTCAGAGTTTATGGAAAAGCACTCGGTATCGAGAATCGTGGGAGCGCCTCCCGGATACGTCGGGTACGACGAGGCAGGTCAGCTCACCGAAAAAATAAGGCGCAGACCGTATTCCGTCGTCCTCTTTGACGAGATAGAAAAAGCTCATCCGGACGTGCTGAACGTCCTGCTTCAGATACTCGACGACGGAAGGATAACCGACGCACACGGCAAGGAAGTCAACTTCTGCAACACCATAATCGTTATGACGACGAACGCCGGCTCCGTCGGAACCTCGTCAACGCCCGGCTTCTCCAAGACCGCCGACTATGTCGACGACGAAAAGACGCAGAAGGCGCTGGCATCCTTCCTCCGCCCGGAATTTATAAACAGAGTCGACGAGATAATCACGTTTAACCACCTGTCTAAGGAAAACTTTGTGGAGATAGCGAAGATAATGGTAAAGGAGCTCGCCGACGCTCTCGCCGAAAAGAACGTCGAGATAACCTGCGAGGAAGGCGTGTACGAGCTTCTCGCCGAAAAGTCCTACTCGCTGAAATACGGCGCGAGAAACCTCCGCCGCCTGATACAGACAGAGATAGAGGACAAGGCCGCAGAGCTTATAATATCGAGCTACGACTCAAAGATAAGCGGAATTGCCGTATATGCAAATGACGGCAATATCGAGGTCGTCATAAGAAAATAGCGTGTTTTAGCTGATTAACGCAACTTATTAGGCAAAATTTTTTAAAAAAGGAGATATAAAAATGAGCAAAGACATGACGCTGCTCGTAATGGCAGCAGGAATGGGAAGCCGCTTCGGCGGACTTAAGCAGATAGAGCCCGTAGGCCCTCACGGAGAGGTAATTCTCGAGTTCTCGGTTTACGACGCACTTGAGGCAGGCTTCAACAAGGCAGTCTTCGTAATAAAGAAGGCAATCGAAAAGGATTTCCGCGAAGTCATAGGCAAGAGGATCGAAAAGATGATAGACGTTGAGTACGCCTTTCAGGAGCTCGACGACATACCCGCTCCCTTTACCGTACCGGCAGACCGCGTAAAGCCCTGGGGAACCGGTCAGGCTGTCCTCTCGGCTAAGAAATTTATCAATAACCCGTTCGCAGTAATAAACGCCGACGACTTCTACGGAAAAGGCGGCTATAAGGAGTTAAAGAAGCATTTCGATGAAAGCAATGAGATGTGCATGGTCGGCTACAAGCTCCACAACACGCTCTCAAAGAACGGCACGGTCGCACGCGGTATATGCGAGATCGAGAACGGCTACCTCACGAGCGTAACCGAGCACACCTCCATTCCGTTCGACAACGAGTTTCCGAAGGATACGATAGTTTCCATGAATATGTTCGGCTTTGTTCCGAAGCTCTTCGACGAGCTTGAGAGCGGACTCGTAAAGTTCCTCGAGGAAGAGGGCAAAGAGCTGAAGAGCGAGTACCTCCTCCCGAGAGTTGTCGACAAGATGATAAAGGAAGACGGCGAGAGGGTAAAAGTACTCTACACCGACGACAAGTGGTACGGAGTTACCTATAAGGAAGACAAGCAGGGCGTTGTCGACGCAATAGGCGCACTCTGCAAGCAGGGACTTTACGACAAGTTCAACTGATTCTTCGTTATTGACTCACATCCATATTTTAACCACATAAAAAACCCGGGCAGCTCCATCGGTTGGTTCTGTCCGGATTTTATTTGCGATTAAAGGAGGCTGCTCCTCGCAAAGCATACGACCTTATCGGCGAGGTCTTCCCTGTAAACTATACTGTCCGAGTCGAGACTTGCCACCTCCACCTTTCCTCTGCTCGCCGAGGCGTGCACAAACTCGCCGCCTCCTATATACAGCGCAGCGTGCCCCTTGAAATATATGAGATCCGCCGCCTTCAGCTCCTCTTTCTCTATCTCGTAAACGTACCGCCTGTCGGCAAATGCATCTCGCCAGAGCGGAATGCCGCACAAAAAGTACGCCATAAAACACAGCCCCGAGCAGTCAATTCCGAAGGCGGATTTCCCTGCCCAGCGGTATTGTATACCGGTATATGACAAAGCGGCGTCGCATATCTTTTGCCTAAGGCGTGCGTTATCACCTTTTTTTACGGAATAAAGCGGCGAGTATGGCGCAACGGCGCCGGTGCGGACATAGCAGTCGTTTGTGCCGTGTCTCACCTTGAAGAAGCGCGAGGAGCAGTCATAGACCGCCTCCGACCGCAAAAGGCTGCCTCGGGAGAGCGTCATGACCGGGCGATATTTATATACCGGTTCACACAGCAAGTCGCACTCCGCAGAGGTGACGATATACGTTTTTTCCTCCTCCGAAGCATTATAGTCGGAGAGATATCTTTCATGGATAAAGCCGCCGTAGCCGTATGAGGTCTCACAGCGCAGGAAGCCGTTTTGAG
>CAJOMW010000078.1:0-523 GCA_905235695.1 uncultured Clostridia bacterium
CTGCAAAGAAGTCTAAGGCACCTAAAGAGGAGATTGCAGAGGAAATAGCCCCCGAGCAGCCTGTTTTGGAAAAAAAGCCTGCTAAGGCGTCTAAGAAAGCCGATAAGCCGGCTGAGCAAAAAGCCGAGGAAGCAAAGGCAGAATCAGATGAGCCTAAGGCTGAAGAGCCAAAGGAAGAAAAGCCTAAGAAGAAGTCTTCAAAGTCAAAGAAGGTGACTGCCGAAAGTGCAGAAGACGCAGACGCCGCCGCAGACGCTTCCGAAGAAAAGCCGGCGGTAAAGCCCGCAGAGCCTCCCAAGAAGAGAAGCGAAGTCCAGGAGCTTATCGAAAAGGGCAAGGTAAAGGGCTCGCTCACAAATGAAGAAATTCTTGAGATAGTAGATCACGAGGACCTCGATGTTGAGAACATGGAAAAGCTTCTCGAGCAGATAGAGTCCCTCGGCATAGAGATAAAGGAATCGTACGACGATATACCGAGCCTCGCAGAGCTTGAAGGCGATATTGACGGCATCGAGAAGCTGGA
>CAJOMW010000078.1:585-6264 GCA_905235695.1 uncultured Clostridia bacterium
ATGTACCTCAAGGAAATAGGCAAGGTTGAGCTTCTCTCTACCGAGCAAGAGCTTGAGCTTGCGGAGAGAATGGCTCACGGCGACGAGAACGCAAAGAAGATACTCGTAGAGAGCAACCTCAGACTTGTTGTAAGCATTGCCAAGAGATACGTCGGCAGAGGTATGTTCTTCCTCGACATGATACAGGAAGGAAATCTCGGTCTGATGAAGGCCGTTGAAAAATTCGACTATACTAAGGGATATAAGTTCTCAACGTACGCTACCTGGTGGATACGCCAGGCAATAACTCGTGCCATTGCCGACCAGGCAAGGACTATCCGTATACCTGTACACATGGTCGAGACAATCAACAAGGTGCTCAGAGTTTCAAGACAGCTGCTCCAGGAGCTCGGACACGAGCCATCCACCGAAGAGATAGCCGAGAGAATGAACATGAGCGTTGAAAAGGTAAGAGAGATAATGAAGCTCGCACAGGAGCCTGTGAGCCTCGAAACGCCTATCGGCGAAGAGGAAGACAGCCATCTCGGAGACTTTATACCCGACGACGATGCACCTGCGCCTGCGGAAGCGGCGTCATATACGCTTCTCCGCGAACAGCTCAGCGAAGTGCTTCACACTCTTAATCCGCGCGAGGAACACGTTCTGAAGCTCAGATTCGGACTTGAAGACGGGCGTACCCGTACCCTGGAGGAAGTCGGCTTAGTGTTCAACATCACCCGTGAGCGTATTCGTCAGATAGAGGCAAAGGCCCTCCGTAAGCTCCGTCATCCGAGCCGCTCCAAAAAGCTGAGAGATTATCTTGACTGATGAATTGAGGTTATTAGTATAAAATGGCAAAAATAGGTATTATTGTCGCTCTTAATTGCGAGCTTGAAATGTATTTAAAGGATTTTGACGCAAAACCTACCGACTTTGACGGTATATTCAGAGGTTATTACGCTTCCCATGAGATATATCTAACTCTTTGCGGCGTCGGTAAGGTAAATGCCGCCGTTTGCGCACAGAGAATCTTCGATATGGCAAAGGTGGACGCAGTAATAAATTCGGGCGTTGCGGGCGGAGTGTCAAAAAATCTCGGTATATGTGACCTTGCTATCAGCGACAAGCTTACATATCACGATTTTTATCCGCTTGATCTTTTGGATAAATATGCACCCGGAATTTCTGTATTTACTGCGGACAGCTTTCTTATAAAACTTGCAAAGGACTCGGCGGATACACTTATCTCGTCCGGCGAGGATTTCAAATATGAGATAGGAACGATTGTTTCCGGCGATATGTTTGTTGAGGACGATGCATACAAAGCAAAGCTCTCTGAAAAATTCGGCGCAGTATGCACAGAGATGGAGGGTACTGCTATTGCACATGCGGCTTTTCTCAACAAAGTGCCGTTCGTAGTTATCAGAGCAATTTCCGATAATGCGGACAGCAAGGCAGATATGACGTTTGAGCAAATGGCGGAAATAGCCGCAAAGCGCGCCTGCTTGATCGTTGAAAAGATGATAGAAAATTATTGATATATAAGGCAGGTATTTGAAAAGATTATGGTCGGTGATAGATCAAATGCCGGAAAATCCGGGCTTTCTATAACAAGACTTATAGTTATAGTCGTATTTTTCTGCGCCATATCGGCGGCGTTTGCCGTAAGACTTCTGTACCTGCAGATTCACGACAGAGATGAGCTCTCGGAGGTCATAACAGCTAATAATTTCAAGACGGCTCCGCTCCATGCGGAGCGCGGAGAGGTTTACGACAGAAACGGAAATATGCTTATTTCAAACGTCGCTTCATATAACCTTGAAATTAACAGAACCACGCTTGCTAACGGCGCCTCCGATGAGATACTCTCGTCGCTTATCGACCTTCTTGAGGAGCACAACGTAATTATTCCCGATAACTGTCCGCTGACCGAAAAATATCCGTACAGTCTTGACCAGGAGTATATATTTGACGACGATAAGCTGAGAAGCTTTGAAAAATTCATAACTCTAAGCGAAACTGATAAGTCACTGCTCACAGGAACGGATTTTTATGGCTTTCTTACGGAAAGATACGATATTCCCGAAGAGCTTATAAACACCGATAAAGGGCGAAAGATAACCGCAATAAGATATGATATGGAAACTAATGACTTTTCCGTATCAAATCCGTATATCCTTTTGCGCGATATAGACGACGAGATAAAGACAGTCGTTTCGGAACACGGGCACGAGCTGCACGGCATTGAGATTTCAAAGTCGTATTCAAGAAAATATGATATGGGAGCTACTCTTTGTCACGTTCTCGGCAGAGTCGGCACGATATACGCAGAGGAAGCCGAGGAATACATAGAGCAGAAGGGCTATCCGTACAACGCCATTATCGGCAAGGACGGCGTAGAGAAGGTATTTGAGGACTATCTGCGCGGAATAGACGGGACGATCAGATACGAGATAAACGAAAACAACGAGATCGTCGGCAGTGAAGTCGTAAAAGAGCCTAAAGAAGGCTACTCGGTGAGGCTTACGATTGATGCAGAACTTCAGAAGGTCATCGAAGAATCTATAAAGCGGCAGATAGACGTTGCCGTGAAAAATTCGGTAAAAGAGAACACACTATATGCCGGTGAGGACTGCAAATCCGGCGCCGCAGTGGTTATGGACGTAAACACAGGCGAATTGCTTGCATCGGCAAGCGTCCCGGGATACGATCTCAACGAGTTTTCGGAAATATTCAACTCACTTCGGGCTGACGAGGACAGCAGACCTCTAATAAACAGAGCTATGCAGGGCATATACCCTCCCGGCTCTACGTTTAAGATGCTTACAGCCGCCGCCGCGCTCGACACAGGCGTTATCGAACCCGGAACGTATATATACGATAAGGGCGAATACGATAAATATGCGCCTACCTATACGCCGAGGTGCTGGCTTTACATAAACACCAAAACAACTCACGGATACGTCAATGTGTCAGATGCGATAAAGGTTTCATGCAACTACTTTTTCTATACAGTAGCCGATGAAATGGGAATTGACACGATAGTAAAATATGCGACGGACTTCGGACTTGGCGTCAAGACCGGCATTGAGCTTCCGGAGCTTGAAGGCATTCTCGCAAGCCCTGAGTACAAGGAGTCTCGCGGATACTACTGGAGCCCCGGCGACACTCTTCAGATGGCGATAGGGCAGTCGGATAACGCTTTCACACCCATACAGCTCGCTTCTTATATGTCTACCGTTGTAAACGGCGGAAACCGCTTCAAGGCAACAATTTTCAAGTCGGCCGACCACTATTTTACCGGTACCCCCATCGTTGAAAACGAGCCTGTTATCCTGAATAAGACGCATTTGTCCGATGAGACTGTCGAGATAATCAAAACCGGCATGAAATCCGTTGTCGATGATGATGGCGGAACGGCGAAAGCTGTATTTGCAGGGAAGTCATACGCCGGAGATATCGGCGGAAAGACAGGTACCGCACAGGTGTCAAAGGGAAGCGATACGGTGCTGTTTGTTGGCTTTGCGCCGTATGAAAACCCGAAGATAGCGGTTGCCGTAGTAATTGAAAACGGATACAGGAGCGCACGTGCCGCAAGTGTTGCGGCTGACATATTCGACTATTATTTTGAAACGGAAGGCGCAAATGAATACAGAGCAGGCATTGATTGAGAGAGGAACTCATAAAAAGCATACTTTTACAAGGGTGTTTCTTATAGCTTCTTCGATTTTGCTCGCCTATTCGGTCGCAGTCTTTGCCGCAGGAATACTCAGCGCAGACTTTGCCGAAGTATATTCCGAAGGAATTTCATCATATATACGGCGCTTTCTTGCACTTCTCACGTTTGCTCTGCCTTTCTCACTCACAGAAGCGCTTGTATTTATTTTGCCGCTTGCGGCTGCTGTTTTGCTTATACGCGCACTTGTTATGCATTTTAAATATAAGAAAAAGGCTGTTTCACTTTATTTTGTGAGGCTTTTTACGGTCATATTGCTTCTCGCGTCGCTTTTTATAAATTCATTCGGTATTTGCTACAAGAGATATGACCTTGCCGATAAAATGGAGCTTGACGTGAGGGATATTTCATCGGAGGACGTTTTCAGAACTGCGGCTATAATGTCCGCTTTAGCTGAGCGTGTAAGCCCGTCCGTCATATATAATTCCGACGGCTCGTCGCACATGCCGTATGACTTTCGTACAATGCATGAAAAAATCAAAGCTGGCTATGAGAAAACTCTTTATAACGTGCCGCACGTTTTCAGTGTAAAGCCTGTCGCTCTTTCGGAGCCGTGGACCTATACCCATATATCCGGCATGTATATGCCGCTCACTGGCGAATCGAACGTAAACGTAAATTACCCGGATTTTGTAATTACCTTCAGCACTGCCCATGAAATGGCACACCAAATGGGGTACGCTTCCGAGGACGAGGCAAATTTTCTTGCGTTTCTCGCCTGCATCAATTCCGGAGACGATTATCTTGTATATTCGGCGGCGCTCAACGCCGTGGACTATTTGTTTTCCGATCTCGGCGGCATTGCGTCGGGCTTTATAATGGATAATCTCGATGTCTGTTCCAGAGGCGAGTTAGGAGCGTATTCGGCGTTCTTTGCAAAATACAGAAATTCAAAAGCTTCGGTAGTCACCTCCGAAATAAACGACAGCTATCTGAAGTCGCTTGGCGTAACCGACGGAGTACAGAATTATTCCAAGGTCAGTGAGCTTATAGTAGCTTATATGATAAAAAAATATCCGCATTTATATCAAAAATAAACGTTTAAATTACAGATTGGAGTAGGTTATGAAAGATAAAAAAGATGTCAGCTGCCCGTCGAGGCTTGGAACGGTAGGCGGTGAGGCTGTAATAGAAGGCGTAATGATGAAGTCGAAGGATCTTGTTGCGCTTTCTGTCAGAAAGATGGACGGAACGATAGAAACAGAGGTCGAGCCGTGGAAAACTGTCAGAACAAAGCATAAGATACTCGATGCTCCGATAATACGCGGCGTTGTAAACTTTGTTGAGACGATGAAGCTCAGCATCAAGACTCTCAACCGCTCGGCAGATATGCTCGGAATAGAGGAAGAGGAGACGAAGTTTGAGAAGTGGCTGAAAGAAAAATTCGGCAAGAGCTTTGCGAGCGTTGCGGCTGTCATAGGCGGATTTCTCGGCGTATTGCTCGCTGTCGGACTGTTCTTTGTACTTCCGTCGATAATAACCGATTTTGCCGCAAAATTCACCGATATCAGAATAGTAAAGAGCATAGTTGACGGCGCTTCAAAGATACTTATATTTATTTGTTATATAGCGCTCGTATCTCTCATACCCGATATGCGCAGGGTATTTCAGTATCACGGCGCAGAGCATAAATCAATCTTCTGCCATGAATCGGGGCTTGAGCTGACACCCGAAAACGTAAAGAAGCAGGTACGCTTCCATCCGAGATGCGGAACGAGTTTTCTCTTTGTTATGATGTTTATAAGCATAATTGTATCGGTTGTCTATATCGACGTAAACATCTACCTCCGCATACTGATAAAACTGCTTGTTCTTCCGCTTATAGTAGGCATTGGCTACGAATTTATCAGATATGCCGGGACACATAACAATATATTCGTCAGAATACTCTCCGCTCCGGGACTCTGGATACAGAGACTTACCACTAAAGAGCCGGATCTTTCGCAGATAGAAGTTGCCATAGC
>CAJOMW010000079.1 GCA_905235695.1 uncultured Clostridia bacterium
TATTATATCCGTAAATCTCGTTACGTCACTCGACAATTTGCTTTTCTTTAATTTTACGGACACCTTCATCTTCGGCTGCATACTGTTCTTGATCTCTTTTTTGCTTCTTCCGTTTAAAAATAAGAGCATAGGGACATATATACATGAAAGCAAGCTCCTTTCATATTTTCTGTTTGATGTGTTCGCGCTGAATATACCCGGAAGCGGCGAAAAAAGCAAAGTAAATACGACCTCCGGATTTTACGCCTTTATCGGAATTGCCTGCGGAGTGCTGTCCCACCTCGTGTCGCCTTTGCTTGTAATATCCATAGCTCTTATTATAGCAGTTTTGTGGATGGTATTGAAAAAGCCGGAAAACGGCATATTGCTCATTTGCCTCGTCCTCCCCTTTTCATCCCTGAAAATAATTGAATCCATTATACTTATAACCGCAATATCTCTGCTGTTCAAGGTCATAAGAGGAAAGCGGACTCTCGGAAACGGCGTAATTGCGCTTGCGCTATTGATTCTGTCGATAATTACTCTCTCATCGACCGTATATTCGTTTGACGGAAAATATGCCTCCGAAGAGTGCGTATACGTGCTCTCGGCCCTGTTTCTCTCATACGCCGTCATAACCCTCATAAACTCTTCGTCGCTTGCCGAGAGATGCTTTAAAATGTTTATGATATCCTCGGCGTTTACAGCACTTTACGGATTATACGAATATCTGAAAATTTACCTCGAAAATATCGATTTTTCAGGCAGTGCGCTCAAGAGCATCCTTGGCGGCGGTATGTCATCTGTATTTGAAAGTCAGCAGTTTTTTGCGGCATACCTCATATCTGTAATTCCGCTTTTCTTTGCACGAAGGATAAAAGGCGGAAAAGCAGCTCCGCTTATCGGTATTATTCTCCTCACAGGATGCCTTATTCTGACAAATTCCTATTATGCTGTTCTTTCTCTTGCGATATCAGCCGTCATATCATTGCTGATTTTCAGCAGATACGGAATATTTACCGCAGCACTGTTCGCTCTGCTTCTGCCTCTTATCAAAAATTTTATTCCGACAGGTTATACAAGACCGATAGACGAATATGTGTCGCAGATGTCTCTGTCATCGCACCTGCATGATGTGACAAACGGAGTTGCCGAACATATCTCCTCATTCTGGCTCGGAGGCTCGGGCATAGGAAGTCAGGCGCCTGCAATGGCGGCGCTCGGCGCCGGCTCCGGACTGCTGTTTGACGCAAGCTACAGCGGCATATATATAAATATAGTGCTTAAGATAGGAATACCGCTTACTGTTATGTCCGGCATAATGATCCTTGCCATTATGTCAAGGCCGTTTTCGTATACCTTTCAAAAGAACGTATCTCTCGAAGCAAGGTCAAAATGCATAGCAATACTGTGTTCGCTTTGCTCAATACTTATATGCGGCTTATTCTATAACGTATTCGCCGACTACCGTATATTCTTCCTTTTCTTCCTGCTGTTGTCGCTCGGCACGTCCGTCGCTGACAGTGCGGAGAAGGACTACGTTCCCGAGCACACCCCGAGAGAACTGCTATATTGAAACACGAAAGGAATATTGCAATGGATAGTTTAAAAAACAAAAGCAAGCGCAGCTTCAATATAATAGACGCACTTATCATACTGTTTGCGATTGCGGCCATTATATTCTCTGTAAACGTGATACTTTCGGATATGTTTGTCTCAGACAGTGCAAAAGTAACTTACGTTATCAAAATTGACGGAGTAGACGAAAGAAACGCCGAATCCATAACAGAGGACAGCGAGCTGTATTTTGCCTCGTCGAGAACCAAGATGGGAAGCGTGGAAAACGTAACATATTTGCCGGAAACCGTAACCGTTTTCAACTATGAGTCCGACAGATTTGTAAATACGGAGCTTGCGGGAAAATGCAGCGTGTACATTACATTAAAAGCCGTATGCGACGTCAGCAACAATGCGTATCTCATAGGCTCCCACATTATTTCTGCCGGCAACACGGCAGATATCCTGCTCCCATACAGTTATGACAGGGCCGAGATAATATCCGTATCCGAGTCACTTTCATGAAGAGAGGTGCTGTAAATGAAAAATAAAAAACTGAACATAATAGATATAATAATAATTACGGCACTGATACTTGTTATTGCCGCCGCGATAAGCAGAGCGGTCATAATGAACCGTATGCCGGACACCGTAAAAGACAGAGAAATCCTCTATAAGATAGAACTGCGCGACGTTGACGGCATATATCGCGATTCCGTAAAGCCCGGCGACAGTCTGTATATATCCGAAAAGGCATTGTACTGCGGAACCGTCCACGAGGTGAGCGCCTCCCACGTAAAGCGTGAAGTTGTATACGACGACGGCTCCGTATCGCCGCACTCAGATCCCTCAAAGGTTAATATCGTTCTCACCGTGCTATTATCCGCTGACACATCTGACGACGGATTTTATATCGGAAGCAATACGTTCTTATCCCCCGGTCAGCAGATAGCCGCGTACACAAAATACTTCAATTTTACCGGAAAAATTATTGATTTTGCGGATTTTGAGCAATAATCTTAGTCAATTTGCCATCTTTTCGGGTAATATTATATATAATTATTGTGTAAAATATAGTTTTTTATCAAAATTGTAAAATTCATAGTTTATTATTGAATTATTTTCAGTTATTTGATATAATGTAGATTGTTATAAGTTATCCATATTTTTGAAAGGGAAGATACTATGATCTCAAAGGAAGTTGTTGTAAAGAATATGGAGGGCCTTCATGCCAGACCCGCTACTCTTTTTATTCAGAAGGCAAACACGTTCAAAAGCTCTGTTTGGATTGAAAACGGTGACAGACGTGCCAACGCAAAGAGTCTTCTCGGAGTTCTTTCGCTCGGCATATCAATGGATATGAATATCATCATCACCGCTGACGGTTCGGACGAGGAAAGCGCAGTAAACGAGCTCGCAGCGCTTATTGCAACGGGACTTGCAAAGTAAGTTCCAAAACATATTTTATCGGCAAAGGAGTTCGCTTGTCGCGTGCTCCTTTTTGTCATATCTGGAGGGAGAGAGAAATGCCGAGAAACAAGACAATTGACGAAAAGCTTTCGGTACTTCCCCGCTCACCCGGTGTGTACCTGATGAAAAACGCCGCAGGAAGCATAATATACGTCGGAAAGTCCAAGTGCCTCAAGAACAGAGTCACGAGCTATTTTCAGTCACCTGCCGGACTTAACAGCAAAACGAGAAAGCTCGTCAGCAATATTGCGGACTTTGAGATAATAGTCACGCAGTCCGAAGCCGAGGCGCTTCTTCTCGAGAACGAGCTTATAAAAAAGCACTATCCGAAGTATAATATAAAGCTGAAGGACTCAAAATCATACCCATATATCAAAAAGACGCGAGAAGCGTACCCGAGGCTTGTCGTTCAGTACGAGAGAAAGGACGACAAATGCAAGTACTACGGTCCGTATACCTCGGCAAGCAGTGCTTACGATATAATCAAGACGCTTCAGAAGGTATTCAGACTGCCGAACTGTGAGAGGAAGATAGAATACGGCAAGGCCGTCGGCAGACCATGCCTGAACTATCACATAGATCAGTGCATTGCGCCGTGCACCGGCAAAATATCCGAGGAGGAGTATGCGGATATTTTCGATGAGATAGAAATGGTGCTCAAGGGAAATTATCAGATGGCTGAGAAATCCCTTGAAAAGAAGATGTACCTCGCATCGGAGCAGATGCGCTTTGAAACGGCGGCAAAGTACCGCGACAGCATAAAAAATCTGAAAAATCTGACGACGCGCCAGAAGATAAAGTCCTCACCCGATATGCAGAAGGACGTATTCGGTTTTTACGAGACGGACACACACTCAGCCATCGCCGTACTGCTCGTGCGTGACGGCATCGTTATAGATAAGAATATAATACACATGAATCAGGATGAGATATGCGACGATGAAGCGCTATGCGACCTCATGCTCAGATACTATCACAACCCCGATACGATTCCTAAGGAAATATCTCTTTCTTTTGAGATAAACGAAGAAGATTTAAAAGATCTCACAAGGATCCTGTCAGAAAAGTGCGGTCACTCCGTAAATGTTCACACACCTCAGAAGGGCGTCGGAAAAGAGCTTTGCAGCATGGCTGCCGACAATGCAAAAGAAGCTATAATAATCAGGGAAAAGCAAGAAGAAAACGACTCTTCCCTGCTGATAAGGCTTGCAGGCACGCTCGGACTTGAAGTGGTGCCGGAAAAGATAGAGAGCTACGATATATCAAACAACGGCGACAAGGATATGTACTGCGGTATGATAGTTGTTGAAAACGGAAAGTTCAAGAAGTCGGCATACCGCTCGTTTTCCATTAAGACAACAGACGGTATAGACGACTACGGTGCGATGCGAGAGGCTCTTTCAAGGCGGTTTTCGCACATTGGCGGAGAGGATGACAAGTCGTCAATGTCAGTCGCTCCGGATCTGATACTTCTCGACGGCGGCGTAGGTCACGTTTCGACTGTAAAACAGCTTGCAGGCGAAATGAATATAGATATACCGATTTTCGGCATGGTAAAGGACCAATTCCACAAGACGAGAACCATAACCGACGGCGAGAACGAGATAAGTATAGCAAAGGACAGCGTCATCTTCTCGTTTATTTATAAAATACAGGAAGAAGTCCACAGATACACCTTTTCAAAGATGGATGCGTCTCGCAGAAAAAAGATGAAGACGCTCGCCATAACCGAAGTCAAGGGCATCGGCCAGGCCAAGGCAAAGGCAATATATGAGAAATTCAAGACTCCCGAAAATCTGAAGAACGCAACTGTGGAAGAGTTGTGTCAGGTCAGAGGCATAACGGAGGAAACAGCCGCAAGGCTTATAGAGTTTCTCAGAGAAGAGCAATAGAAAGGCTGATAAATTATGATGAGAATAATCGCAGGCAAAGCGCGCAGGCGTTCGCTTGAAACGCTCAGCGGAGAGGATATAACAAGGCCTACTTCCGAGCGTGTAAAGGAAGGCGTTTTCAGCGCCATACAGTTTGAAATAGAGGGAAAGAGATTTCTCGACCTGTTTGCCGGCACGGGGCAGATGGCTCTTGAGGCGCTAAGCCGCGGCGCATCTTCTGCAGTGCTTGTGGACGACAACGTAAAGGCGGTTGAGATAATAAAGACAAACGCCAGAAAGACAGAGCTTATCGGGCAGTGCAAAATACTCAGAAAAGATTACAGCGAATATCTGAAAGGCGCCTCGGCAAGCGGAGAAAAATTCGATATAGTCTTTCTCGATCCTCCCTACGCAAAGAATGTAAAGGACGAGGTGCTGAAAAAGCTCACAAGGGCAGATATTCTGAACGACGGTGCGATAGTTATATGCGAATCCGAAAACGATTATTTTGAAGAGGGCGAGGACGTCTACGGACTCACCTTCAGAAAGAAGTACCGCTACGGCCGAGCACTAATTACAATGCTCGAGAAAAGAGCAGGCAGCGCCCCTTCATCCGACAGCGAAGAATAGATATACGAAAGAAGGTATACGATGAAAAACGCAGTACTTCCCGGCAGTTATGATCCGATAACGGTAGGACATCTTGAAATAATAAAGCGCGCGGCAAATATTTTCGACAATGTTACCGTACTCGTAATACCAAACAGCGAAAAAAAATACCTGCTTGACGAG
>CAJOMW010000080.1 GCA_905235695.1 uncultured Clostridia bacterium
GGGAAGGGCAAAAATCTTTTGGTACTTTTCTTTTTCAAGAAAAGTACGTAAAACGTGTCCCCAAAGCGCCAACGGCGCTTTGGATATTGCACCTGCGCTTAGCAGTAAAACAGCAAATGAGTATCAAAAGCTGCGCTTTTGCCAGCCGCAACTGCGCATAGCAGAGCAGCAGAAAAAGAATATAAAAAGCGGCGTTTGCGCCGGCTACCCTTGCCTTGCCCGGCAGAGCAGCAGAAACAGATAAATAAAAAAAGCACTTCCGATAAACTCCGGAAGTGCTGTATTTTTTTGTGAAGCCCTGTTATTCTCCGAGATACGCTTTCTTGACCTTTTCGTCGTTTATAAGGTCTGTTGCCCTGCCTTCGAGGGATATTTTGCCCGTCTCGAGAACGTACGCCCTGTCGGCGATGGAGAGCGCCTTTTTTGCGTTCTGCTCTACGAGCAGCACCGTTGTGCCGTCGGAGGAGACCTCCTTGATTATGCGGAATATCTCGTTGACGAGCAGAGGTGAGAGTCCCATCGACGGCTCATCCATGAGAAGTATGCTCGGGTTTGACATTAGCGCTCTTCCCATTGCGAGCATCTGCTGTTCGCCGCCCGAGAGTGTGCCGGCGACTTGGTTTTTCCTCTCCTTGAGGCGGGGAAAATGTTCGTAGACGTACTCCAGATTCTTATTTATCTGCTTCTGATCCTTTAAGATGAACGCCCCGAGCTGGAGGTTCTCGTAGACCGTGAGCTGCTGGAAAACACGGCGTCCTTCCGGAACGTGCGAAAGACCGAGGGATATTATCTTGTGAGCAGGGACTTTTACGAGATCTCTGCCCTCGAAGATTATCTTTCCGCTCTTTGGAGCGACAAGACCGGTTATCGTGTGGAGTATGGTCGTCTTTCCGGCTCCGTTTGCGCCTATGAGCGCTATGACTTCGCCCTTGTTTACTTCAAAAGACACGCCTTTTATTGCGTTTATGACTCCGTAGTATACCTGAAGGTCTTCAATTTGTAACATTGCCATATATATGAGCACTCCTTCTTTGTGCGGTGAAGCTTTGTGACGGCTTTCGCCTTATTCGTCCTCGCCGAGGTAGGCGGTTATAACCTTGGGATCGTTCAGAACCTTTGACGTCTCGCCCTGCGAGAGCACCTGTCCGAAGTTGAGGACGGTCAGCTCTTCGCATATTCCGGCGACGAGCTTCATGTCGTGTTCTATGAGAAGTATCGTCATGTCAAAGTTGTCCCGCACGAATCTTATGGTATTCATAAGCTCCGCCGTCTCATTGGGATTCATTCCGGCCGCCGGCTCATCGAGCAGCAGAAGCTTTGGACCTGTTGCCATTGCTCTTGCTATCTCGAGCTTTCTCTGCTTGCCGTAGGGGAGGTTCGATGCGAGCATAGACGCCTCTTTGTCAAGGTCAAACACCTTCAGAAGCTCCATGCATCTCTCGTTTGCGTTCTTCTCTTCCTTGCTGTATCTGCCTATCCTGAGAATACTCTCCGCCATAGAGTACTTTATGCTGGAAGCATAGCCTACTTTTACGTTGTCGAGCACGGTCATCTTTGAAAAGAGGCGGATGTTCTGGAAGGTTCTCGCTATGCCTTTTCTGTTTATCTGCACGGGGTTAAGACCGTTGAGTATCTCTCCGCCGAGGGAGAACGTGCCGCTTGTCGGCTTATACACGCCGGTTATGAGGTTGAAGACCGTTGTCTTTCCTGCTCCGTTCGGGCCTATAAGACCGTAGAGCTGTCCTTTTTCGACCTTTATCGAGAACTCGTCGACGGCTTTAAGTCCGCCGAACTGTATTCCGAGTCCGTTTGTTTCGAGTATTGCCATTAACGGTCACCCCCTTCGGCCGCTTTCTTGTCTCTCGCTCTTTCTATTGCCTTTTTAGGCGATATTTTAGCGAGAAATGCCTTGAAGCGCGCATTGTTGTTGAGAAGCATCATGAGGATGAGCACTATTGCGTACAGGAGCATTCTGTACTTGTCGAGGAATCTCATGTATTCCGGGAGCGCATACAGAATTATGGTGGATATTATAACTCCCCTCATCTTGTTCATACCGCCGAGGACGACGTATACGAGGATGAGAATTGAGAGGTTATAGTCGAACTTGGTTGCCTGGAGGACGCTGAGGTTGTGCGAGTAGAGTGCGCCTGCCACGCCTGCGAGGAATGATGCCGTAACGAAGGCTATCATCTTTGTGCGTGTTACGTTTACGCCCATTGCCTCTGCCGCAATGCGGTTGTCCCGCGACGCTTCAATATTTCTGCCTATCTTTGAATCGACGAGGTTCAGAAGAATGAACAGCGCTATCATAAGAACGATGAAGCCTATGATGAAGTTTGAGTCTTTAGGCGTTCCGGTTATGCCCTGTGCGCCCTTTATTATCTCAACCCTCGTTGCCGCATCGGAATTTATCTTATACTGTGCCGAGTTCTCGGTGCTGAGCGTTATAAATATGCCGTTCTTGTCGTAGGCGAGGTAGATATTGTTCAGCACGTTCTTGATTATCTCGCCGAAGGCGAGGGTAACTATGGCGAGGTAGTCTCCTCGCAGCCGCAGGACGGGTATTCCGATGAGAAAGCCGAAGACGGCGGCCATGATACCGCCGACGATAAGTGCGAGCGGAAAGCGTATCCACCATATTGTTATGGTATTCTGAAGTGCAAGCGAGAAAACGCTGCCGGAAAATGCGCCGATGCACATGAAGCCGGCGTGTCCGAGGCTGAGCTCGCCCGAAATACCTACTACGAGGTTAAGCGATGTGGCGAGAATTATGTAAACGCATAAGTTTACGAGCAGTCCCTCGAATTTTCTCGATGCAAAGCCGCAGGCAACCATAGTCTGCGCAAACGCAAAGAGAACTATAACGAGGATAAAAGTTGTGAGCTTGTCCCTGAAGGCCTTGTTTTTTATTTTCATACGCACCTCACACTTTCTCGTTTATCTTCTTGCCGAGAAGTCCGGTGGGCTTGACGAGCAGGATGATTATGAGCACTGCGAAAACGATGGCGTCGGAGAGCTGAGAGGATATATACGCCTTGCTGAGGCACTCTATGAGTCCGAGCACAATTCCGCCTATCATTGCTCCCGGGATCGAGCCTATTCCGCCGAATACCGCCGCCGTAAACGCCTTTATGCCCGGCATTGCGCCTGTATACGGGCTGAGGAGCGGATATGTGGAGCAGAGAAGGACAGCCGCCACTGCCGCAAGTCCCGAGCCTATCGCAAAGGTTATGGAGATAGTCTTATTTACGTTTATACCCATGAGCTGTGCCGCGCCCTTATCTTCGGATACGGCCCTCATTGCCTTACCGGTCTTTGTCTTGTTTACGAACAGCGTGAGAGCTATCATTATGATGACGGTTACGACGATTGTAACAATGGTCTCGCCGGAAATTGTGACAAAGCTCGTCTTTATCGTCCACTCCTTGGGTACGACGGAGGTAAAGGACTTTGCCGCCGAGCCGAATATCAGAAGTGCGATGTTCTGGAGCAGGTAGCTTACGCCTATTGCTGTTATGAGGACGGTAAGAGGCGAGGTATTGCGGAGCGGCTTATACGCCACTTTCTCTATTACTACGCCTATTATAATGCAGGACAACATACCTGAAATAATTGATATCCACACGGGAAAATGATATGTAGAGAGGGCGGTATAAACGATATACCCTCCTATCATTATTACGTCGCCATGGGCGAAATTCAGCATTTTTGCGATGCCGTAAACCATGGTATATCCGAGCGCTATAAGCGCATAGATACTGCCGAGGCTTATGCCGCTCAAAACGTATGACAAGAAGCTGCTCACGTTTTCTTCATCCTTTCGGGGCTTTTCCGGAGTTATATTTATTGTTATTTTTTATGGTCTTTTTCTGTTGCACTGAAAAGCGCAGTTGCGGCTGCCAAAGCGCTTCCTATAATTTTTAGCTTTTTAGTGGAGTGCTATCAATTATGCATTATGCATTATGCATTATTAAAAGCCGCAGGCTTTTTTTATTAACTTTCCACTTTCAATTGAAAAAAATCGCTCCGCGATTTTTTGCGTCCAAAGATATACAAGCATATCCTGCAAATATGTTCATTTATCTTCACCCGCAAAGCGGTGTATTATCGGTATATTAAGAGGAAAAGCAGAACCCTGTATTTCAAGGGTTCCGCAAATCCTCAGCGACTCGCCGGGCGAGTCAAATTTTCACTTAGATGGCCTTGTAGGAACCAACACCGTCGGTAACTACTATTTCCATAGCCTTAGGATCCTTGGTAGGTTCGCCGGAAGCGTCCCAAGTCATCGTGCCGGTAACGCCTTCAACTTCTATCTCGGTCATAGCTGCAACGAGTGCGTCGCAGAGGTCGGATGCGCTGATGGAAGCGTCGGATATGCCTGCATACTCGATAGCTGTCTTTATGGTGTAAACTGCGTCGTATGCGTCTGCTGCGAACTGTGTGGGAACGCCGCCGAACTCATCCATGTAGCTGGAGGTGAAGTGCTGTGTAAGCTCGTCTTCAGCGTCAGCTGCGAAGGGAGTAAGAAGCATTACGCCTTCAGCGAGGTCAACGTTTTCGCCGAGCTGGTCTATAAGACCGTCAAGACCGTCGCATCCGAAGTACTTAACGTCTTCGAGAACGCCCTGTGCCTGGGTGAGAACGAGAGCTGCTTCCTGATAGTAGAAGGGAAGGAATACGAGCTCTGCGCCGCTTTCCTTTATCTTGTTTATCTGTACGGTGAAGTCGGTCTTGGAGTCGGAAGTGAACGCTTCGGTGTCAACTATCTCGAGACCGAGCTCGTTTGCACGCATTACAAATGTTTCATATATACCGGAAGAATATATGTCGGAGCTGTCGTATATAACGGCAACCTTGGAAGCGAGCTCGTTGTCAAAGATATACTGAGCTGAAGCTGCGCCCTGGTTCGGGTCGGAGAAGCAAATTCTGAATGCGTTGTCGAACTTTACGCAGTCAACTGCGGAGCCCGAGGGAGTGATCTGGAACATGTTGTCTTCAACGGTCTCAGCGGCAACTGCCGTGCAAGGAGCGGAGGTAACTGTTCCTATGAGAGCCTGCATACCCTGGTCTACGAGGGTGTTGTATGCGCTGACAGCCTTTTCGGGGTTGTGTTCGTCATCCTGGAAAAGGAACTTTATCTGCATACCGTTTATGCCGCCTGCGGCGTTGATCTCATCAACAGCGAGGTTTGCACCGTTTTTAACGGACTGGCCGTAAACAGCTGCGCCGCCGGTTATCGGGCCTATACCGCCTATAACGAGAGTGCCTGCGTCAGCAGTGGTTTCTTCTGCGCCGTCATCTGCTGCGGGAGTGGTTGTGCCTTCGGTTGCGGGAGTGGTTGTGTCGTCGGTTGCGGGAGTTTTAGCGGTACAAGCTGCAAAGCAGAATACCATTGCCGCAACGAGGAGCACTGCGAGAATCTTTTTCATTTTGTTTTCCTCCAATTTTTTGACGCTGTGCGTCTGAATTTTGGGTATAAGAATATACCATAACAAGTATATTACACATTTTTTACCTGTTTGTCAAGTGTTTAATTTAAATTTGCTTTTTTGGCAAATTTTCGTATAAAAATCAGGTCTTTTGTCGAGAAAGTCGCTCCGAGAGAGCCTTTAAAAGTGGAAAGTTAATGCAAAATGCAAAATTGGCTGGGGCACGGCTTTTTATATTCTTTTTATGTTGCGCTCAGCAGTAAAACAGCTAATGAGAATTAAAGGCGGCGCATTAGGCAAAGTGGAACAATAGGATTATATCTGCGCCTACACCTCATCCGAGCGGCTTCGCCGCCCACCTTCCCCTCGGAGGGGAAGGCTTATTATTTGCGCCCGGCAGAGCAGCAGAAAAAGAATATAAAAGCGGCACTTTCCCCGGCCGCAACCTTGCTCGGCAGAAAGCAAAAAGCTGCTGTGAATGCAGAGATTTGCACGCCCCCTGCTTCCACAAAAATATCCCCCGATAAACATCGGGGGACATCTCATTCACTCTGCGGAGAGCTGCTTTTCCAACCAGACCGATCCGATGTTGAGCGCATCGGAAAGCGTCTTTCTCTCGACCTCGTTTAAAATCTTCTCTTTTTTAAGAGCAAGCTCGGGGTCTGTGCTCTGGAGCTGTACAAGTATGCGCGAAGGCATCTCCTTGCCGGCTACCTGCTTGTTCTCAAGTATCGTGAGAACGATTATCGACTTGTTGTACGGCTCGCCGTAATAAATCTTGTTTGCGTCACGTACAAGGGGACGTCCCTTGTAGGTCAGAATGTTGTCTGCCAATCCCATCAATCCTTTCGGTTACTTGGCAAGATAGCTTGCAACGAGTATTTTCAGAAGCTCGTCTCTGTCTATCTTTGCTATCATGGCTCTTGCGTTGTTGTAGTTTGTGATATAGGTCGGGTCCTCGGAGAGAATATAGCCTACCAACTGGTTAAGGGGGTTGTATCCCTTTTCCACCAGAGCATCGTAGACCTTGGTCAGCGTCTCCTTTGTCTCAAGCTCCTTGAGCTGCGATATTGAATAGGTCATGGTCTTGCCGTTCTGATTTTCAGCCATTCGTATCACTCTCCTTCCGAAAACTTTACTTCATTATCATTATATATTACGCAGGGCGAAATATCAATAGAAAGCTTTCTTATTTAACATTTCTGTAACACTTCTCAAAATGCGCGTCCTTCGCTTGTGTTATCGGCCTTGTGTTAATAATGTACAAAAAAGCGGGATAATAGTTATAATATATGGCAAAAATTATCATAAAATACAGCGTCCCCTTTACAAAAGGAAAAATATGTGATATAATTTGAAGAGATTATCCGGGGAAGTTGTTCTGCTGACAAGCAGGAACAACAAGAAAACCACGGTAATAAACCTTATGTGCATCTTCGGGGTAATGGTGCCGGTAACCGCCATTGAAAGCCTCAACCTACGGATATATGAGTCGTCCCTTAGTATACTTGATTCAAGCGGAAAAGAACTGCTTGCCGACGAGAGAATAAAAGAGGCGTATC
>CAJOMW010000081.1 GCA_905235695.1 uncultured Clostridia bacterium
GTTGACGAGAACGGAAGGATTTCGGGGCTGTTCTGATATAATGTAAAATTTAAGGCTGTGGCTTGTGGTCACGGCCTTGTTTTTTGTCAATTTGTTTATTATATTTTACTTGACAAATTTCAAATATTTGGTATAATGTAATTGCGACACAATTCAATAATGTATTCAAGCAGATGTTCGTGTGCCTTTTTGCCTTTTTGGGTAAAAATGCATGCTCTTTCTCGCATACGAATTTGCTTGAAAAAGAATTGTGTCGCAACATTCTGAGCTGCATTTTTCAGTGTGTAGCTTGGATTGCTGCACACTTTTTTTATATCAAAATTTGAGGAGGCATGAAAAATGAAAAGAATTATTTGTGCGGTGATTTTGGCGGTTATGGTGGTGATGACAGGGTGCTTTAGGGGCAACGGTTGCCGCAGGGAATAATACTTCCCAATCATCAGCAGCAACTTTAAATTTTGGAGACAAAGCGAGTATATATGGAATAATACCTCTTTACACTCGATATTGGTATAAGTTTTCTGTCCCATATACATCTGGCGAACTTACGCTGAATTTTTCAATAGTTTATCATTCTTCTAACGCTCAAACACCAAAGTATTCTTATTACTTATATGATACAAATGATAAAAAAATAACAGATGGCGATAATATAAGCAAAAATATTACAGAAAGATTAGCTTTACCAAAAGGTATTTATTATCTATGCATATCACATAATACTGGATATGGAAACTATACATATTCAACTTCAGATCTAATCATTACCCCCACCTTCACCTGCTCCCACGAAGGCAAAACCCACGAAGAAACAACCGCCGCCACCTGCACAAAAGAGGGTGAAACAAGGACAATCTGTGACGAGTGCAAAGAGGTAATATCAACTAAGACTATAAAGAAAATCCCCCACACACCCGAGGGCGAATGGACGCACACAAGCGACGTCTCCTGCTCAAGCGAGGGCAAGGACGTAAGGTACTGCACCGTCTGCGGCGAGGAGGCAGAGGTCAAAACCGAGGAAAAGCTCCCCCACACCTATGGCGACTGGACTACCGACAAGGAGCCGACCTGCTCCGACGCAGGCACTCGCTCGAGGGTATGCGAGGTATGCGGCGAAAAGGACACCGAATACATAAAAACTCTCCCACACACCTACGGCAAGTGGGAGACTATGCGCGAAGCAACCTGCGCGGACGAGGGCGAGCGGCAGAGAAAGTGCGCAGTCTGCGGAGAAGTTCAGAAAGAAGATATACCTAAGCTCAGCCACTCATTCGGCTCATGGACTGTAACCAAAAAGGCGACCTGCACCTCTGCCGGCACACGCACACGCACCTGCACCGAATGCGGTACAAAAGAGACCGACTCCGTCGCAATGACCGACCACACCTATACATCTTGGACTACTACAAGGCAAGCGACCTGTACGTCCGAGGGCGCAAGACGGCGCACCTGCACCGAGTGCGGATACGCCCAGACGGACACCATAGATAAAAAAGGTCACGAGTACGGCTCGTGGACGACAACGAGAGAAGCTACCTGCACGTCTACGGGCTTAAGACGCCGCACCTGCGCAAACTGCGGAAATGTTGATGAGAGCACTATATCAAAGCTGAATCACGGAGCTGAAACCTATGATAAGGTTATCACTGCGGCTACCTGCTCGAAAACCGGCACGGCTAATGTTATATGCAAGTACTGCGACAAGGTTGTATCCACGAAAACCCTTCCCAAGACCGAGCATACGATCGGCGAATGGACGGTAACAAAGCGTGCCACGATGACTTCCGGCGGCGTGCGGCAGGCTAAGTGCAAGGTATGCGGCGAGACAATAACCGAAACCTTTGCTCACGGAACGCCGGGTAAGAGTGCGTTCAAATCATCACGCTCATATAACGGCAATTTCAAGGATGTGCAGAAGAGCGACTGGTTTTACGACTCCGTAAAGACGGCGTACGAGTACACCCTCGTAAACGGAAAGTCCGCCGTATCATTTGAGCCGAATTCTCATTTCACGGTAGCAGAGACGCTGACCGTTGCGGCGAACATTCACACGCTGTACAACGACCTTACCGTAAGAAACGAGTTTGAATACGAGAAATGGTATCAGAGGTATGTCGATTACTGTATTGAAAACGGAATAATAACCGACGGGCAGTTTGACTCGTACGAGCGCAACATAACGCGCGGCGAGATGGCGATAGTTTTCGCAAGCATACTTCCAGAAAAAGAGTACGGGCTTGTAAAGAGCGGCGTAAACTCCGACGTCACGAGCGATATGGGCTGTTATGAAGCGGTAAAGAAGCTGTACAGTGCCGGAATCGTGACAGGCGATGACACCGGGCTTTACAGACCGGGCGATGACATTATCAGAAGCGAGGCGTGCGTCATATTCTCGAGAATAGCTATAGACGACAAGAGAGTTAAGGCGTAAAAAATATCGGAACAGACCTATACAGCGGACAGTGCTTGTCCGCTGTAAATTTTTATTGCTATTGCAAATTACAGAATATATGTTATAATAAAGAAAAAATCCAAAGGGGCCGTTATTATGACTTTTATAGAAGAAAAAATAAGAATAACGCTGGAGAAGCTCGGCGCGCTCACCGTGACAAGCCGTGCAAAAGCAGACGACGTATACTTTATCCGCTGCGGCTACAAGACGTCCAATGTTCCGCCGGAGGACGGCGTCGGCTGGACAAGGCTCGACGGAAAGCCCGTGGAATTTGAGAGAGATTCTCATGCGTGGCTGCACTTTGCGCTTGACGTTCCGAAAGCGGCGGACAACGAAAAATATTTTCTGAATTTCACCACCGGAAAAGAGGGGCAGTGGGACGCGCAGAATCCTCAGTGTACCGTTTTCGTTAACGGCACGACCGCAATTCAGGCGTTTGACACTAACCACACCGAGCTGCTTCTCGACGCCGGAAAAAAGGATATCTACATATATTTATTTGCCGGAATGGCAAACTGCACGCTGTTTCTGAACGTATCTCTTATAAAGAAGAACATGGACGTAAACAAACTGTACTACGATATGAGTGTTCCGTACGAGGCTATGAAGTGTCTTGACAAAAACTCATACGATTATGTAAATATATGCAACTGCCTTGACAGGGCGTGTATGCTCATAGATTTTCGGGACAATCTGTCGGAAGCATTCTATGACAGCGTCCTGGAGGCGGACAGATTTCTCGAAGAGGAGTTTTACGGGAAGCTGTGCGGCAAGGGCGGAAGCGGCGGAGAGCTTGCGCTTATAGGTCACACGCACATTGACGTAGCCTGGCTGTGGACGCTTGCTCAGACTGCGGAAAAGGCTCAGCGCTCCTTTTCAACCGTCATAAATCTGATGGAGCAGTACCCCGACTACGTATTCATGTCAAGTCAGCCTCAGCTGTACAAATACGTAAAGCAAAACGATCCCGAGCTTTACGAAAGAATAAAGAAAAGAATAAAAGAGGGGCGCTTTGAGCCGGAAGGCGCAATGTGGCTCGAATCCGACACGAATCTCGTCAGCGGCGAAAGCCTGATAAGGCAGATAATGTACGGAAAGAAATTTATGAAGGACGAGTTCGGTACGGACAGCCGCGTTCTCTGGCTACCGGACGTTTTCGGATACAGTGCGGCGCTTCCGCAGATACTTAAAAAGTGTGGGGTGGACAAATTCTTTACCGCAAAAATATCCTGGAGCGAGACGAACAAGTTTCCGCACGACGCATTTATCTGGCGTGGGATAGACGGAAGCGAAGTGTTTGCCGTGCTTTCGGACTCCTATGTAAAACGGCTTGAGCCCGGTTTCGTATTTTCGTCCGAAAAGGTACACACCGGCAAAAAGTATTCCGACACGCACATTATGACGTTCGGCTTTGGCGACGGCGGCGGAGGACCGACGTATCAGATGCTCGAAAACTACGAGAGGCTTAAAAGAGGTCTGCCGGGTTTTCCGAAAGTCACAATGAAAAAGAGTGCGGAAGCGCTCGAGGATATCTGCGACAAATTCATAAAGAGCACCGAGCAGCTCCGCTTTACGCCGAAGTGGTCGGGAGAGCTGTATCTTGAGATGCACCGAGGAACCTACACAACAATGGCCGCTAACAAGAAAAACAACCGCAAGAGCGAGCTGTTATACCAGAAGGCGGAGGCGGCCTCGGCGAGCGCTCTGCTCCTGTCGGGCGAAGAATATCCGAAGGAAGCGCTTGCCGAAGGGTGGGAGACCATTCTCAAAAATCAGTTCCACGACATTTTGCCCGGCTCTTCCATAAAAGAAGTATATGACGTAAGCTCTGCCGAATACGAAAAGGTACTCGAAAGCGGAGAAAAAGTATATAGCACGGCAATAGACGAAATATCGAAAAACATAAAAACCAAAGGCGGCGTTCTCGTATACAATCCGACGCCGTTTGAGGTGACGGACACCGTCAGATGCGGCGACGTCGAATTTATCGCCGAGAAGGTGCCTTCGCACGGATATGCGGTCATAGATCCCTCCAAAAACACGCTGCGCGGCACTGCAAAGCAGGTGATTTCATCCGTCCTTGACAGAGACGCAAAGGCGTTTGACAAAATCATAGAAAACGAATATCTGAAGGTCACTTTTGACGAAAAGTATCACATAATTTCAATCTATGACAAGAAGAACGGCAGAGAAGTCATTGAAGGCGGCAAGAGCGCAAACGTGCTCGAGGTGTTTGAGGACTATCCGAGAGCCTACGACGCCTGGGAGATAACGGAGTACTACAAGCAAAAGAAGTGGACGGCCGACGACGTTTCCGAAGTCTTTGTCATAAACGAGCAATGTCACGCAGGTCTTTCCATAAAGCGCAGATACGGCCGCTCAGTGATAAAGCAGGACATAATTTTAAAGACCGGCTCGCCGAGGCTCGATTTTGTGACGGAGATAGACTGGCACGAGGATCACGTTCTCCTCAAGGCCGCCTTTCCGTTCGATATTCACGCAGAGAGCGCAGCTTACGATATACAGTTCGGCTATGTCACCCGTCCCACGCACCGCAATACGTCATGGGACGAGGCAAAGTTTGAGGTATGTGCGCACAAATGGGCGGATATATCGGAAGCCGACTACGGGGTAAGCCTTATGAGCGACTGCAAGTACGGGTACAGCACCGAGGAGAACGTAATGAAGATATCGCTGCTGAAGGCGCCCACTTACCCGAACCCCGAAGCCGACAGAGGGCTTCACACGTTTACCTATTCCGTGTATCCACATTCGGGTACCGTATCTCAGGGCGGCACGATAAAACAGGCGTATATGCTGAACGATCCGCTCTGTGCGGCAGTCATTCCCGAAAACAAGGGCGGTACGCTTTCCGAGCGGTTCTGCTTTGTAAGGTCGGATAAGGAAGGCGCTGTTGCGGAGACTATAAAGCTCGCCGAGGACGGAAACGGGTTTATCGTGCGCATATACGAAGCTCTTAACTCAAAGATACCTTTAAAGCTCACGTTCGGATTTGACATTGAAAAGGTCTTCGAGTGCGATATGCTTGAAAACGACCTTGAACAGCTCGAAAGCGATGGCAGAGACGTAAAGCTCCGCCTCTCAAATTTTGAAATAAAAACTCTCAGAGTCATACCGGCAAAAGGATAATCAAAGCGGCGCTCACTGGCAACCACAAAATGGTTCTTGTCACCATAAAAAATAAGACCGACAACACGCCACATATCGTTTTGGAAATTCGGGTAGAAAAAATCCATCGACCAACGCGCACGCGGTGGCGGAAAACTACCCAACATCAGCACTTTAGCCGATGGCGGCAGAAAAGGTTTTAACGGATGGCGCTCAATATCGCTCATTAGTTTTTTTTGCCGAAAAATAATTCTTTTTGGCTTGCGCGCGATTGCCGCTGTTTCTTAATTTCGCTCTATGATTTTCAAACTCGACAACCGCATTGCCT
>CAJOMW010000082.1 GCA_905235695.1 uncultured Clostridia bacterium
GCACAAAAAAGTGGGACGGTGCACCGGCTGTCCCCTACAAATATTTGTTAATATTGCACAAATTACGGGCTGTAACAATTCGTTTTGCTACAGCCCGTTAAATATTTCAAAAAATCCAACGGATTTTTTGTACCTCAACTCCTAACTCCTAACTCCTAACTCCTAACTCCTCACTGTTAAAAATCCTATCGGATTTTTAACCTACACCGCCGAGTTCCTCTCAATAAACTTGTTGTGCCTGATTATCTCCATAACGGCAACCGAAATGATCACCCCTCCGGCGGCTTGTATCAGGTTTGAGAATATGCCCGGCACAGCACCGATACCATACCCGAGAAGCGTCGCCTCGTATACGAAATACCCCAGTACCATAACCGCTTCGGCTAAGACTGCGGACAAGGCTCTGCCGATAAAGCCGTGCGCCCTTGACGAGAGAGCCTTCGCTACCGCATAAGCCACAAGCGCCATCAGCGCCTTAATCACAAAAGTGCCGGGCGCATAGGTCGTGTAGCCGAGAAGGATATCCGACATCGCCGAGCCTATCCCTGCCGCCGCCACCCCGTATATTCCTCCGAGCAGCCACGCCGACAGTATGACTACGCCGTCACCGACGTTTATATAGCCATTCGTCGCAGGTATCGGTATATTTATGATCATCGTCGCAACGCAAGTCAGCGCCGCAAATATCGCCGCCGTTACCAATTTCTTTATATTTGCATTTGCTTTCATAACGAACACTCCTCCTGCAAATACATACTTAATCCGTAGGTTTACTATATATTATCACTGCCGCCTTGATTTGTCAATACCTCCGGATATACAAAAATAAGCCGCCGGTTGTGCATAAATACAGCATTTTCAACAAAAACGGGATCGACGCATACAGACAGAGCCGCAGTTTTTGCGGCTCAATTTTTTCATTTACCCAAACAAAAAAGTTTTGGTGTTCTTAGCCCCTTTTTTCAAAAGAGGTTCAAGAAATTTGGCGCAGCCAAATTCCCAAGGAGAAAATCTTCGATTTTCTCTTGTGGCGCACGAGGCAAAGCCCCGTCATCAGTCAATTTGTTCCGTTTAATTTTTTGTCAATCGCCTCTGCAGCGGTTTTTCCGGCGCCCATGGCGAGTATTACGGTCGCGGCGCCTGTTACAGCGTCGCCGCCGGCATAGACGTTTTCGCGCGTTGTGAGACCGTCCTCGTCGGCGATTATGCCGCCCCATTTTTCGGTTTCAAGTCCCTCGGTCGTGCTCTTGATGAGGGGATTCGGGGATGTGCCGAGCGCCATTATTACGCAGTCGAGGTCAAGGGTAAACTCGCTGCCGGGCTTTTCTACCGGACGTCTTCTTCCGGATGCGTCCGGCTCGCCGAGCTCCATCTCTATGCACTTCATGCCACTTACTGCGCCGCTTTCGTCGCCGTATATCTCGATCGGGTTGCAGAGCGTCTTGAAAATGATGCCCTCCTCCTCGGCGTGCTCGACCTCCTCTTTACGTGCCGGAAGCTCGTTCATGCTGCGACGGTATACTATGTAAACGTCCGCTCCGAGGCGCTTTGCGCACCTTGCCGCATCCATAGCAACGTTTCCGCCGCCTACGACGGCAACTTTTTTGGCGTGCTGGATCGGCGTGTCGCTGCCGTCTATATACGCCTTCATGAGGTTTATTCTGGTCAGGAACTCGTTTGCCGAGTAAACGCCCTTGAGGTTTTCGCCGGGTATGTTCATAAACTTCGGAAGTCCGGCGCCCGAGCCGATAAATACGGCTTCAAAGCCCTCTTCCTCCATAAGCTCGTCGATGGATACCGTCTTTCCGACGACCATGTTGGTCTTTATCTCAACTCCGAGGTCCCTGAGGGTGTCTATCTCCTTCTGCACTATTGCTTTCGGAAGTCTGAACTCCGGTATGCCGTAAACGAGAACGCCGCCGGCAAGGTGAAGCGCTTCAAATACGGTGACGGCGTAGCCCTTCTTTGCGAGGTCTCCTGCACAGGTGAGTCCCGAAGGTCCAGAGCCTATAACGGCTACCTTGTGACCGTTTGGAGCAGGTCTAGGCGGCTTTGCGGAGACGTTTTGGTTGTGATAGTCCGCAACAAATCTCTCGAGCCTTCCTATTGCCACCGGCTCGCCCTTTATTCCTCTAACGCACTTGCCCTCGCACTGCGTCTCCTGCGGACATACTCTGCCGCAGACAGCCGGAAGGCTTGAGGACTTGCTTATTATCTGATACGCTTCTTCAAATTCCCCTGCCGCTACCTTGGCGATAAAATCGGGTATGTATATCTTTACGGGACATCCTCCGACGCAAGGTCTGTTCTTGCAGTTAAGACAGCGCGTCGCTTCGTCTATCGCCTGTTCTTTGGTATAGCCGAGCGCAACTTCCCCAAAATTCTTGTTTCGAACGTCCGGCTCCTGGGACGGCATTGGATTTTTCTTTAACGACATATTAGGCATGATATATATTATCCTTTCAGCAGCATTGCAAATACAAAAGCCGAAGGCTTTTGTACCTCAATTATTCATTATTCAATATTCACTATTCACTTTTCACTGTTTAAAAACGCCTATGCGTTTTTGAACAAATTACAGGTTTCCTCGTGGGATTTTCTCTCAAACGGCTTGTACATAGCGCCTCTCGCCATTGCCTCGTCGAAGTCTATCTCGTGGCCGTCAAACTCCGGCCCGTCAACGCACGCAAACTTCATCTTGCCGCCGACCGTGAGACGGCATCCGCCGCACATTCCCGTTCCGTCTATCATTATAGGGTTCATCGAGGCTATCGTCTTGACGCCGTATTCTTTGGTGAGACGGCAGACGAATTTCATCATTATCAGCGGACCGATGGTTATTACCTCGTCGTACTTTTCTCCCTCGTCAAGCAGCTTTTTGAGCGCATCGGTGACAAGCCCCTTTTCGCCGCACGAGCCGTCGTCGCTCATGAGAACGTACTTGCTGCTTGCGGCTCTGAACTCGTCCTCGAGTATAACGAGATCCTTGCTTCTGAATCCGACGATGGAGTGTACCTCGCAGCCCTTGTCGTGCAGCTTCTTGGCGACGGGATAAGCAATGGCGCATCCGACGCCGCCGCCGACGACTGCGACCTTTTTCAAGCCGTCGGTGTGCGTAGCCCTTCCGAGAGGTCCGACGAAATCGTGTATGTAATCGCCCTCGTTTTTGTGGGCGAGCTTTTCGGTGGTGGTGCCTACTACCTGGAATATTATAGTTACAAGGCCGCCATCTCTGTCGTAGTCTGCGACAGTGAGCGGTATTCTCTCGCCGCCCTCGTCCGGAATGAGTATTATGAACTGCCCCGGCTCTGCCTTTTTGGCGACTTCCTTTGCCTCAACGACCATCTTTATTACCGTGTCGTTCAGCTTTTCCTTTTTTACTATTCGGTACATCTGAAAACCTCTCTTTATGAAATATTACAAATTATCACATTGTATATTATACATTATAATAACTTTTTGCACCCGTGTCAATCGTTAAAATGCGAATATTTTGCCAAAATGCGTATTTTATAACGAAAAACGGAGTTTTCAAGTCCGAAAAGTATAAAAAAGCAAAATTTGCATATACCTATATCAGCAAAATACGAAATTACGGGAAGGATGTATATGCAAATGAATATTAAGAAGATCTTGCCGCTTTTTCTGTCGATAGTCCTGCTGATATCGCCGTCGATGACGGCAAGTGCGGTGAGGACGGACGTAGAGGCGGTGTCGTTGGGCGTCGAGCTGTCGCTTTTCAGCGAATCGGCACTGCTTATGGAGGCTTCGACGGGAGAAGTGATATACGAAAAGAACGCCGACGAGCGTCTTGAGCCGGCGTCGGTCACAAAGGTCATGTCGCTGCTGCTGATATGCGAGGCGCTTGACGAGGGCGTCATATCCCTTTCGGATATGGTGACGGGCTCAGACAAGGCTTCGTCCATGGGCGGCTCACAGATATGGCTTGAAGTCGGGGAGCAGATGAGCGTTGACGATATGCTTAAAGCCATGGTGGTGGTCTCCGCAAACGACTGCACTGTCGCAATGTCCGAGCACCTTGCCGGAAGCGAGGAATCGTTTGTCGCAAAGATGAACGAAAAGGCGGCGGAGCTCGGCATGAAAAACACGCACTTTGTCAACTGCACCGGACTGCCGGTCGAGGGGCATTATACCTGTGCGAGGGATATTGCCATAATGACGCGCGAGCTTCTGAAGCACGAGGTCATATTGAACTATACAAATATATGGATGGACTCGCTCAGAGGCGGCGCAATGGGGCTGAGCAACACCAACAAGCTCATACGCTTCTACCCGGGTGCGAACGGCATGAAGACGGGCTACACTTCGTCGGCAAAGTACTGTCTGAGCGCGACGGCAAAGCGTGACGGTATGCAGCTCATAGGCGCAGTCATGAAGGCGCCTACGTCCGATGAGCGCTTTCAGGACGCAAAGAAGCTGCTCGACTTCGGCTTCGCTAATTTTTCGGTATATAACACCGAGGTGACCGAGCTTCCCGAAATGCGCATAAAGGGCGGAGTCAAGCCGTATGCGCCGGTTGAGTACGCCGCAAAGGAGATACTCGTGGCAAAGGGCAGGGAAAAGCAGATAGAGACTTATATGCAGCTTCTTGACGAGGTAAAGGCGCCCGTGAAGGCGGGGGACGTTGTCGGCAAGATGATATACAAGATAGGCGAGGAGACGGTTGCCGAGGTCGATGTGGTGATGAGCGAGGACGTTTCGAGAATGGGCTTTGGCGACGTGATAAGGCGGATATTTACCGGGACGATGGCGATGTAGGTTAAAAATCCGATAGGATTTTTAACAGTGAGGAGTTAGGAGTTAAGGAAAAAATCGAAGATTTTTTCAGGGAGGTTTGACGGAGTCAAAACTCTTGAAGTTAGGAGTTGAGGTACAAAAAATCCTTTGGATTTTTTGAAATATTTAAGGCAGACCGTGCGGTCTGCCTTAAATTTATTATATCTGCAAAAAAATTTAATGCGGTGCCTTCCCCTTTGGGGAAGGTGGGCGGCAAAGCCACTCGGATGAGTTTATGCAGAAGGTACAAAAAACCTTTGGGGTTTTTTGATTATTTCACCTCATCAGTCAGCTTGCGCTGACAGCTTCCCCTCAAGGGGAAGCCGATGTGCGGTGCCGCTCGGAGAGGTTATTCAGCCGGAAATACCGCAGCTTCTGCAAGCGGTGACATGGAAGAGAGGCTCGACCACACAAAGGCTTTAATTTTTGCGATATTGCCGTCCTTGTTGGAGAAGGATGCGCCGAACCTTGACGTGCTGCCGATATCGACATTTGCGTACATATAGCGTATTTCAAGCATACGCCCGCTGTCATCGTAGGAAGCAAGGACTATGTATGCAAGGTCGTCGCAGGAGACGTTTTCAGCACTGACTTCGGCAACGAATGAGCCGGTAGGGATAGCGGCGAGAGGGGAAAATGAGTGGGACAGAATAGAGAGGGAGAAAGCAGCGGGAGTGTAATTGTTTTAGTGAACGTGAACGATATATCCGCCATCTACATCTCTGCCGGCGTTTTTATCCCAGTTATTGCCCTTTGTTACGGCATTCCACTGCTGATCTGTGCCGTTATAGTATATGTCAGAGAGTCCGTAACAATATGCAAACGCATAATTGCCGATGCTTGTCACGCTGTCTCCGATCGTCACGCTCGAAAGAGCTGTGCAACTTCTAAACGCATAACTGCCAATGCTCGTAACGCTATCGGGGATATTCACGCTCGCAAGGTTGTCACAATATGCAAACGTTGTCCCGCCAATTTTCGTCACGCTGTCGGGGATATTCACGCTCGAAAGAGCTCTGCAACCGTAAAACGCATAATTGCCGATGCTCGTCACGCCGTTTTCAATGGTCACGGTTTTGATATTTGAGCTGTTGCTATACCACGGCACAGAGGAAGATGAAGAATAATTCGCCATCGCTCCCGTGCCGCTTATGAGAAGAGAGCCGTCGTCATACAGCGTCCATGTCAGATTAGCGCCGCAGGTGCCGGAGGCGAGGATCTCTCCTTGCAGCTGTTCGCCGAGAAAATGCACAGTATATCCGCCATCTACATCTCTGCCTGCGTTTTTATTCCAGTTATTGCCCTTTGTTACGGCATTCCACTGCTGCCGCGTGCCGTTATAGTATATGTCAG
>CAJOMW010000083.1 GCA_905235695.1 uncultured Clostridia bacterium
TTATCGACACCAAAAAAATATATAGCCCCATTGAGGGCGTGTTGAGGCACAAAAGCAGCTGCATTGATGTAGCCCATCGAAAGCCCAACTGAGACTTTGCATGGCACCGTTGAAAAACATCGAAGTTTTTTCGACGCCAAAGGCACTTTTTGGTTCTTTCTGTGCCGACAAAAAGAACGTCCCCGTGTCCCCAAAGCTCCATAAGGAGCTTTTAGCGCTAGGAAGCGCTTTGGTAGCCGCACCTGCGCTTAGCATCGCAACAAAAAAAGAGTATAAAAAGCTGTGGCGCAGCCCATTTTTCGCTTGCAAAACATTTTTAGGGATAAAAATGATATCGCTTCATGCTTTTTGAACAAAAAAATTTGTAATTTCTATTGAAAAAGCACAAACTATATGATATAATCTACTTAAGAAAAATTTGTTAAAATTTTATTTATCTGAAAGGTGCGAAAAAAATGTTAAACAAGAAGACAGTAGAAGACATTGAAGTGCGCGGCAAGCGCGTTCTCGTAAGATGCGATTTCAACGTTCCTCTCAAGGATGGCGTCATCACGAGCGACAAGAGAATAGTTGCGGCTATTCCCACCATTAAATATCTTCTCGACAACGGCGCAAAGGTAATACTCTGCTCTCACATGGGCAAGCCTCACGCAATTCTTACCGAGGGCTTCGGTCTCGATAAGAAAGAAAAGAAGAAGATAGAAGAGCTTCCCGAAAGCGAGAGAGAAGCCGCAACGGCAGAGCTTATCGAAAAAGCTAAGAAGAACGACCCCGTCAAGTTCACCCTGAAGCCCGTTGCCGACAGACTTAACGAGCTGCTCGGCGGCAAGGTCACCTTCGCAAGCGACATAGTAGGCGAAGATGCCAAGGCAAAGGTTGCCGCTCTCAAGGACGGCGAGGCTGTCCTTCTCGAAAACGTCCGCTTTGACGCACGCGAAACAAAGAACGATCCCTCCTTCTCCAAGGAGCTCGCTTCTCTCTGCGACGCATACGTAAACGACGCATTCGGCTCTGCTCACAGAGCTCACTCCTCCACCGCAGGCGTTACCGAGTTCGTCAAGGACGCCGTATGCGGCTATCTCATTCAGAGAGAGATCGAAGTTATGGGCGGTGCTCTCTCAAATCCCGCGCGTCCCTTTGTTTCAATTCTCGGCGGCGCAAAGGTCTCCGACAAGATAGGCGTTATAAACAACCTCATCGACAAGGTCGACACCCTCATAATCGGCGGCGGTATGGCATACACCTTCATGCGCGCTCTCGGGAACTCCACCGGAACCTCGATATGCGAGGAAGACAAGATAGACCTTGCAAAAGAGCTTATGGAAAAGGCAAAGGAAAAGGGTGTAAACTTCCTGCTCCCGGTCGACAACATGATAGGCAGAGAATACAAGGAAGACACCGTATTTATGAGAATATACTCAGACGCCATACCCGACGGCTGGATGGGGCTCGACATAGGTCCGACGACACAGGAACTCTTCTCCAAGACCATTAAAGGCGCAGGCACGGTAGTCTGGAACGGTCCTATGGGCGTTTCCGAATGGGAAAACTTCGCAGGCGGCACCAAGGCTGTTGCACAGGCTGTCGCAGAAAGCGACGCTATCTCGATAATCGGCGGCGGCGACTCTGCCGAAGCGGTCGAAAGGCTGGGCTTTGCAGACAAGATAACCCACATATCCACCGGCGGCGGCGCTTCCCTCGAGTTCCTCGAAGGAAAAGAGCTTCCCGGCATAGCTTGCCTCAACGACAAGTAATATAAAATCAGCGGCGTACCGTAAAAAGTATGCCGCTTAAAGCAGTGAAAGGAAATATCATTATGAGAAGAAAAGTAATCGCCGGAAACTGGAAGATGAACAAGACTCCCACGGAAACCAAGGCGTTTGTTGAAGAATTAAAGGCAGTTGCAAGCGGAAAAGACAACTGCGATATAGTTATCTGCGTCCCGTTTGTAGACCTTCAGGCGGCTCTTGAGGGAACGAAGGGCACGAAAATAAAGGTTGGCGCACAGAATGTACACTTTGCTCCGAGCGGTGCATACACGGGTGAAGTCAGCGCGGCAATGCTCGTAGACCTCGGCGTTGAATACGTGGTCATAGGACACAGCGAGAGACGTCAGTACTTCGGTGAGACCGACGAGACGGTAAATGCGAGAGTAAAGGCGGCTCTTGAGGCAGGGCTCAAGGTAATCCTCTGCATAGGCGAGCTTGAAAAGGAAAGAGACCAGGGCATAACCGCCGAAATACTCGGCAAGCAGACAAAGGTTGATCTCCTCGGTGTAACGGCTGAGCAGATGAAGAACGTAATAATCGCATACGAGCCTGTTTGGGCTATCGGCACGGGCAAGACCGCTACAAATGAGCAGGCAGACGAAGCCTGCGGCATAGTAAGAGATGTCGTTGCCTCGCTCTACGGCAAGGACGTTGCCGACAAGGCAATCGTTCAGTACGGCGGCTCCATGAACGCTAAGAACGCTGCAGACCTTCTCAAGTGTGAGAATGTTGACGGTGGACTTATCGGCGGTGCATCGCTGAAGGCGCCGGACTTCGGAGTTATCATAGACGCGGCTCAGTAAAGAGCAAAAGAGCGTATTTAAGCGCCGTAAGGTGCTTTGGTAACCGCAACCTTGCTCAGCAGAGCAACAAAAAAGAATATCAAAAGCGGCCGTTTTATAACAGCCGCTTTTTTTCAGTATGTAAGGCCGCCGTGCTTCGACGGCTCTCAGGTGCCGGCACCTCCGGCACGACAAATATCACTCAATTATTGTCATTGTTTTTTTCGGCCGCCCGGTCAAGTCTCGTATTTCTTGCGTAAAGAACGAGGTCTGCTCCCACCATTATAAGGTTCAGCACGTAGAAGAACATAACGTACCACTTGAAGCTCGGACTTACGAGCTTTGATATGATTCCGGCTATGTATCCGAAGAAGATAAGGAGGAGGAACGGGAGGCTCTTGCCCTTTGCGGTCCTGCTCGTGTAGGATTTCCATACGTTCAGCGGCCATGATGCGCCAAAGCTGACTATCATAATTATCTCAAAAATTTCTGCCATGTGTTTTCAACCCTTACGGCGCTTACTGCCCTGAATTTTATTCCTCTTCGGCCGCTCCTTCTGCTTCAGCATCGGCCTCTTCCGCCGTCTCCGTTTCTTCTTCGGAAATCTCGGAAGCTTCGCCGGATGCGTCATAAGTCGCAACCGTCGCACCTGCGCGTCTTACTATGTTTACCATGGACGAGCCTGCCGGGAGCATTGCCGTCACATCCGAGCGGTAGAACGCAAGCTCGCTTACGTCTTTAAGCTCGTCCGAGAAGTATACGGTCTTTGCGCCGGTGTCTGTAAAAGCATAGTAAGCAACGGACTTTACGCCGTCGTATCTTGCCGTGCTTCCGGAGGTGTGCTTGAGAAGCACGCCGTCTCCTACCACGCCGTCGGTAAGGGATGCGTAGAAGGGAGTTACGTTAAAGTAGTCGCCGAAAGCGAACATTCCTATGCTCTTTACGGAATCGGGTATATTTACACTTCTAAGAGAGTCACAGCCGTAGAAGGTTCTGTCGGCTATTTTTTCAAGTCCTTCGGGGAGAACTACCTCCTCGAGAGCGGTGCAGCCCTGGAAGCACGCAAGGCCTATCTCCTTAACGGTGTCCGGGATAACTATCTTTGTGACCTTCTCGTTGCCCATGAAAACGCCTGCGTCTATTCCTACGAGCGTGTATTCAACGGGTACTTCGACCGTCTCTTCGACTTCCCTTGTGACGGTGGACGTTGTTCCGTCATCGTTTGTAACCTCTTCGGTCACGGTATTCGTCTGCTTTTCTTTCTTTATCCTTACCGGATTCTCTTCGAGGACTACCTCCTCGAGGTCACCGTTGTACGCCGTGAGAACAGCGCCGTTTGAAGAAAAATTGTACTCGAATACGGGCGTCTCCTCCTCCTGCTCGTCGAGCGTATCGACCGCATTTCCGGCAGACGCATCGTTTTCGGCAGCGCCGTCCGTCGTTTTCGTTTTACTGCCCGAGCATGACGAGAGCACAAGTGCTGTGCAAATTAAAATGCAAATAAGTGTGAATAAAAGTTTTTTCATGACAGAATCTCCTTCGTCTTTGTGCGTTTTTCAAGAGTATAGCACATCTCTTGGCTATTTTCAAGTATTTTCCGCACGTTTAAAAATTATTGTTTATATCCGGATTGTTTTCCTATACGTTGAATCTGAAGAGAACGACGTCGCCGTCCTGCATTACGTAGTCCTTGCCCTCGGACCTCATAAGTCCCTTTTCTCTCGCCGCCGCAGTCGATCCGCACTGCACAAGGTCGTCGAACGCTATGACCTCCGCCCTTATAAAGCCTCTCTCAAAGTCGGTGTGTATCTTTCCGGCCGCCTGCGGAGCCTTTGTGCCCTTCTGTATCGTCCACGCTCTCACCTCTTCGGGGCCTGCCGTGAGGAAGCTTATCAGCCCGAGCAGCGAGTAGCACGCCGAAACCAAACTGTCAAGGCCGCTCTGCTCTATTCCGAGGTCGTGCAGAAATTGCTTTTTCTCCTCGCCCTCCAGCTCGCTTATCTCCGCTTCCAGCCCTGCGCATATACTTATTATGCCCGAGTGTTCCTCGTCGGCTATTGCCTTCAGCGCCGAATAATACTTGTTCTTTGAAAGGTCGGTGCCTATCTCGTCTTCGTTTATGTTTGCGACGTAGATAACGGGCTTTGCCGAGAGAAGCGGTACCTCCTTCAGCATCTCAAGCTCTTCCTTGGTGTACTCTATGCAGCTTGCCTTCTTGCCCTCATTGAGCACTGCGAGTATCCTCTCAAGCAGGTCTATCTCCTTCTGAACGGACTTATCGCCCTTCAGCAGCTTTTTTGCTCTGTCTATCCTTCTCTCGACTATCTCTATATCGGAATATATGAGCTCGAGGTTTATGGTCGTTACGTCGTCCGCCGGGTCAACCTTGCCGCTGACGTGTATTATGTCGTCGTTTTCAAAGCAGCGCACGACGTGCACCACTGCGTCGACCTCCCTTATGTGCGAGAGGAATTTGTTTCCGAGTCCCTCTCCCTTGGAAGCGCCCTTGACGAGCCCGGCTATATCTACAAACTCTATGACCGCCGGCGTATACTTTTTCGGGTTATACATCTCCGCCAGCACGTCGAGTCTCTTATCCGGCACGGGAGCGATGCCGACATTCGGATCTATCGTGCAGAACGGATAATTCGCAGACTCTGCGCCTGCGTTGGTTATTGCATTGAAGAGCGTGCTTTTTCCCACGTTAGGGAGTCCAACTATTCCGAGTTTCATTATTGTTTTCTTCCATTTCTGTTTGTCGTATTTATTCATTTTATTATAACATTGACATGAGGAAAAATCAATACAAAACTTTGAATAAATGCGAAAAAGTGTCAGCAGACCGTGTTGTGGCATATAAAGTAAAAAGCGGACGAAAAGTTGTCATTATAAACAAACTTTTTATCCGTTTTTTGTTATGGAGAAATTTTGAGCGGTTTTTGGAACAAATGACATATTCGTGCGCAAAGCGATAGGTTTTTTAGGCAGTTCTCACAATTGTAAAGCTTTTTCCTTGCCTGCCCCTTTTCGGTTATAGTACAGAACCGTAGGTTGAGCCTTTGCGGTTAAGATAAAGGAGGACAAAAACATGAAAGACAAAGTTTTACGCTGCCAGGACTGCTGCAACCATTTTGTTTTTACCGTCAGGCAACAGCAGAGTTACAA
>CAJOMW010000084.1 GCA_905235695.1 uncultured Clostridia bacterium
CGATCAGCTGAGATCCGGCATGAACGTGGATGCGGAGATAATACTCGAAAAATATGAAAACGTACTCGCAGTACCGGTCGATGCGGTGGGAAGAGGAAACAAAGTAAAGGTCATAAAATTGCCCGAAGGCGATTCGGCAGCGGAAAGCGGCGCAGGCGCCGAGAGCAAAAATGCAAAGAGCTCTGACGGAGAACGTCCCGAAAGAGCAGGCGAAGAGAATCAGAAAGGCGGCTTCGGAGAAGGCGGCGACAGACCGCAGAACTTTGCGGGCGGAGAAAAGCCGGAGGGCTTTGACCCGAGCGCCTTTGCAGAGCGTTCTGAAAGCATGTCGCAAAACGAGTCCGCACCCGGAAGGAGAAGCGGCTATTCTACAGTACCCAAATCCACCGAATACGAAGAGGTGACCGTCGAGACCGGGGCGACGGACGGCGACTACATAGAGATAGTCTCCGGCCTCAGCGAAGGAGACGTTGTGATAATCGAGACCGTAAATGCGGCGTCATCGTTCAGCTGGTACAACATGGGCGGAGGCGGACCTTACGGCGGCGGAGGCGGTAACTTCAGCGGTGGAGGCGGAGCTTACGGCGGAGGCGGCAACTTCAGCGGCGGAGGCGGCAATTTCGGCGGAATGAGATAAGAGGAAAAGCCATGATAACTCTTAAAGACATATACAAAATATACTACAACGGCGACACCGAAACGAGGGCGGCGGACGGTATAAATCTTCACATAGACGAGGGAGAATTTGTAGCGATAGTCGGTCAGTCGGGTTCGGGAAAGTCAACTATAATGAACATAATCGGCTGTCTTGACGTTCCTACGTCCGGCACTTATGAGCTGAACGGCATAGACGTCAGCACCATGGACGACGACGAGCTTGCCGAGATAAGAAACGTAACTCTCGGATTTATCTTTCAGCAATACAATCTTATACAAAAGCTCAGCATCATCGAGAACGTAGAGCTGTCGCTCCTTTACGCCGGATACGGAAGATCAGAGCGGCGGGAGCGAGCAAGAGAGATGCTGAAAAAGGTCGGGCTTGAGGGAAAAGAGAAGAACTATCCTTCGCAGCTGTCCGGCGGTCAGCAGCAGAGAGTTTCAATAGCCCGTGCGCTTGCCGGAAATCCGTCGGTAATACTCGCCGACGAGCCTACCGGCGCTCTCGACTCGAGGACGGGGCGTGAGGTGCTTGAATTTCTTCAAAAGCTCAATGAAGAGGGCAACACAATAGTTCTCATCACGCACGACAACGGCATTGCCGCATCCGCAAAGCGCATAGTGCGCCTTCACGACGGAAAGATAGTATACGACGGTCCGGCAGACGCGCCGGGCGCAGTCGTACGGGCAAACGTGTCGTTTGAGGATGATCCTCTTCTGAAAAAGGGAAATGGCGACAGCGCCTCATCCGGGAACGAGGAGGCATAGCGCATGGGAATAGGACAATGCTTTATAATGGCAATCAAGAGCATTTCTTCGAGCAAAATGCGCTCGTTCCTCACGATGCTCGGCATAATAATCGGCGTTGCGGCGGTCATTCTGATAATGTCGCTCGGAAACGGTATGCAGGTCTACATAAACGATATGTTTGCAGAGCTCGGAACGACAACCATAACCGTAACCATCACCGGGCGCGGCTCGACGAGGACGATAAGCGTCGACGAGATGTACGACTTTTACGAGGAGAACAGCGACGTTTACTCATATATGAGCCCGGTGGTAAACGTTATGATGGGACAGGTAAGGACGAGCATAGACACGGAAAATTACTCCCCTTCGATAACGGGTGTAAGCGAAGAGTATCTGGACGCCAAGAAATACGAGCTTGAAAGCGGCAGAAACATCACCTATATAGACATAAAGGAAAACAGCAAGGTTTGCGTGGCAGGAGCTTTTTACGACTATCTGTATGACGGCGGAGCGGTCGGCAATTATCTGAGGATAAACGGCGACAAGTACACCATAATAGGCACCGTCGAAGAACAAGACGACAGAACCGACGAGAACGGCGCGGACAACTTCGTATACGTCCCCTACTCCACTGCAAGCAGATATCTTGCAAGAAATGCCACAATAAACTCATATACGTTCATAGCAAAGACGGAGGACGACATTGACAACTGCGTCCAGCTGCTCGAAAACAGGATGTACGAGACTTTTCAGAACACCGATCTCTACACAGTTTTCAGCAACTCGATAATACTTGACGTCATGTCCGACATGGTCGGCATAATAGTCAACGTGCTCTCGGGCATTGCGGCGGTATCTCTGGTAGTCGGCGGTATAGGCATTATGAACATAATGCTCGTATCCGTCACCGAGAGGACGAGGGAGATAGGCATAAGAAAGGCGCTCGGCGCAAAGGGCAGTCACATAAGAGTGCAGTTTGTAATAGAAGCAGGTCTCACCAGCGCCATAGGCGGCGTTATCGGAATAATACTCGGAGTGCTTATGGCGGGAGTCGCATCAAGTCTGATAAGCGAAGACTTCACGGCGGTCCCGACGGCGCAGGCGATACTTCTCGCATTCGGAATATCCGTCGGAATAGGCGTGCTTTTCGGCTACCTTCCGGCTAACAAAGCGGCAAAGCTCAACCCGATAGAGGCTCTGAGGCATGAATAACCCGAAAAGTCAAATAAACATTCCAAAAATATGGGATTTTACCAAAAATATCGTTTGCAAAACGCAGAATACATGAATACGAAAGGAACTGTCGCAGAATGAAAAGATTTACTGTTTTTATATCAGGTCTGCTCGCATTTCTCACATTTGCGTCGCTGTCGGTGTCCGCCATTCACACGGGGATAGCCGAAAAGAGCGACGACGAAAAGCTGCAGGTCGTGCGCATGCTTGAAATAATGAACGGTGACGAAAACGGAGATCTGCATCTTACGTCACCCGTCACCCGAGCAGAGTTTGTCAAAATGGCAATATGCGCCTCGAGCTACAAGGACCAGACCGGAAAGAGCTCGTCGGTCTCAATATTCCCGGACGTTACGAGCGAGCACTGGGCAGTGGGCTACGTGTCGACGGCGGTTAAAGCCGGGCTTGTATCCGGATACCTCGACGGCACCTTCAAGCCGAACAACCAGGTAAAGCTCGAGGAGGCGGTCATCATACTCTTAAAGCTTCTCGGATACACAAATGCCGACTTTCAGGGAACCTACCCCGAAGCACAGCTTGACAAATATGCCGAGATAGACCTCGATACCGACATAAGCGCAAAGAGAGGCGACGCGCTGACGAGATATGACTGCATGAAGCTCATATACAACGCCCTCTGCACAAAGAATAAGCAGGGGCAGTACTACTGCACTACTCTCGGCTACATGACCGATTCGGAAGATACCGTTGATTACCTCGCTCTGCTCGAAGACAACATGACGGGACCTTTTATAAACAATAACTCAAGCTATCTTTCAAAGATCGGCTTTCCGCTTGACAGCCGCACCGAAATATACCGCGATGGAAAACTGACGGATAAGGAAAACGTGAGCGAGTACGACGTTTACTATTACTGTGACAAGCTGAGGACGGTGTGGTTCTACAGCGACAAGGCTTTCGGAAAAATAGATGCGGTTTCGCCAAACCGCGAGACGCCGTCGACTATCGTGTTCGGTCAGACTGCGTACCGCCTCTCTACTCCCGAAGCCGCAAAGAAGGTCTCCAACATCGGAAGCATCTCAAAAGACGACTACGTAATGGTCATGCTCGACAAGAACGGAAACGCCGCAGACGTAGTGCTTGCGGATTCCGAAATGTACAACAGATATAAAGACGAGGACGCAGACCTCCTTACGGAAGTGAACAAGACGATAAGCGATCCGATAGTCGTAAAAGACCTTTCGGCATACAAGAGCGAGATACCGTTTGACCTTGGCAGTGCAAGCATACTTTACGACAGCGAGGAAATATCTCCGTCCGACATAGAGATAAACGACGTCCTGTATTACTCGGAGCCGTTCAATACAGTATGGGTATTCAGGGACACCAAGAGCGGAATATGCAGAGCCATATCTCCGAGCAGAGAAGCCCCGAGCGCCGTAACGGTGGGGAACGCAACTTACGTCCTCTCGACCGACGATATCATATACAAGTTTTCAAATTACGGCACCTTTAAGACCGATATGCTCGTGACGCTGCTTCTCGGCAAGGACGGAAACGCAGTCGACGTTATAGAAGCCGGCACCGATATAATAGGCGACGGAGAAGACAAGGTGTCTTACGCAAGCATCGTATCCGACACAATAAAGGGACCGTACATTTCAACCGGCGACGGAGGCGGACTTTCGGAAGTCACCTTTGATCTCGGCAAGGCGACGATATACAAGAACAATGAAGAAATCGACAGGAGCGGCATAAGAAAATACGACGTATATTACTACTCAAAGCTCCTCGGCACGGTATGGCTTTACGACGACACGGCTGTCGGAACGATAGAGGCGATAAATCCGTCGCGCGTATCGCCTTCATCCGTCACGGTATCCGGCAAGACGTACGCCGTGGAAACCGACTCCGCAAGATTTGCCGTCTCAAGCCTCGGCACATACAAGGTGGGCGACAAGGTTACTCTCCTTCTCGGCAAGGACGGGAACGTTGCAGGAATTGAGAAAATAGGCGTTGCGGATACGACGGTATACGGGCTGCTCATAGGCACCGGCAAGAAGCAGTTTGTCGATTCCGACGGAAAGGCATACACCGCCGATTATGCGACCGTATACTCCACGAGCGGCGATACGTACACCTACGAGTGCAAGGCTTCTTCCTACTCGACGGGCGACGCTGTAAAGATAAACGTAACCGAAGACAAGGTGCAGATATCAAAGCTCTCCGGTCCCGGCTCTGCATCCGGTGCGGCAAGCCTCAACAATGCGCTTGAAAAAGGTCTCTTTGCCGCTGACGCGCAGATAATCGAGTACTTCAACGAAGAGATATACGGCACCGTGCTGCCGTCGAGAATTACCGGAAGAAGCATCGACAAGAGCTATATCAAATACTTCCTTCTCGACGAAAACGGATACGTAAAGAAGCTCATACTCAACAATTATACGGGCGACCTCGTTGAGTACGGTATACTCACGCAGGTAAACGGCAGCACCTACAAGTATATAATCGGAGACACAGAACAGACTTATTCATCCGGTCAGAGCAAATTCACCGTAAGGACCGGCGCCGCTTACTTTGCCTTCAGTGCAGGCAGAATAAGCAAGATTGGCAATATCGGCGGCGATGTAAGCATATCAATGGTATCCGACGAATACGCCTACACCGACAAGAACAAGTCCTATCCCCTCGACGAAAACGTAAAAGTGTTCATATTGAGCGGCGGCGCATATAAGTCGGCAGACTTGTCCGACCTCAAGAAGGGCGACTACACAATGACCGGCTACTATGACAAAGAGGAGTCGAGCGGAGGACGCATAAGAGTTATCGTTGCCTATTGAAAAATTGTGCA
>CAJOMW010000085.1 GCA_905235695.1 uncultured Clostridia bacterium
AAAAAGTGCGCCGACCAAAATCAGCGCACAAAAACGCAAATTCCGGTCGTCGCCAAACAAACCATATACAGATACGAGTATTCACATACTACCATTGCATGGAATTTGCATTTTATCAAATTCGGCAATGATAATATTACGTAAAAAGGTATAAAAATATACCCGTCACCTGCATATTTAGTTCGTTTGGCAGGATTATTCTACCATATTACTTGAAAAAAGTCAATAATTAACGAAAAATTTGCATAATAAATTTACGGCTTTGCCGCCGTGATTTGAATTGAGCCTTGATGCCGAAATTTAAAGATATTCGGTATTTGACAGTCTCGATATTTGATATATCTTCCTTACTTACAAAGCACCGTCTTCAAGGCTTGCCGCACTCAGTTCGAGTGCGGCAAGTGTTTTATATTCTTCTCCGCCCATCCCGTAAAGCCTCCGACCGTTTTTACAATGCTCAATTTACTTTTCAAAAAAATTGGGAAATTTTGCTTTTGCCTGTAACTTTTTTCTCCTATGAGGTACTAACATTTCAGTTATTTTTAAAACTACCTGCGGCAGGGCCGCTTTTTCAAAGGAAGGGAACAATAACATGGGAAAAATCGTTATAACCGGCATGGGCGCGGTAACGCCTGTCGGAATAGGCGTTGAAAATTACTGGAAGAGCCTTATATCGGGCGTTTCAGGTATAGATATGATAAAGTCGTTCGACGCTTCGGGGCTCCCGGTGCGCTTTGCCGGTGAGATAAAGGATTTTAATGCCGCCGACTACCTGTCGCGCGACCTCATAAAGAACACCGATCCCTTCATGCAGTATGCCTACGTTGCGGCAAAAGAGGCAATAGAGCAGAGCAAACTTGACATAGATCCCGACAGAACCGGCGTCGTTATGGGAACGGCGATGAGCGGCGTTTCCGGTATTGCTTCTGCTCAGGAGGAGATAACCCTTAGTCCCGGCAAGAAAGTCGGCCCTCGCTTTATGCCGAAGATCCTCGGAAATATAGCGGCGGCGCATATTGCCATAAATTATAACATACACGGCCCGAGCATGACGGTCAGCACGGCGTGCTCGTCAGGCGGCGATGCAATAAACGTGGCCTGTATGCTGATAAAGGCGGGAAAGATGGATGCGGCAGTCGTAGTCGGCGCCGAGTCGATACTCTCTCCGCTCATGATAAACGCCCTCTCGACGGTCAGCGCTCTGTCTCAGAGAAACGATGAACCGGATAAATCCTGCAGACCGTTCGACGTCAGCCGTGACGGATTCGTTATAGGCGAGGGCGGCGGTGCGCTTATCATTGAGACCGAGGAGAGCGCAAAGGCAAGGGGAGCGAATATCATAGCTGAGATATGCGGCTGCGGAAACACCTGCGACGCTTTCCACGTCATGGCGCCTCACCCCGAAGGGAAGGGAGCGATAGCCTGCATTAAGGCGGCTCTCTCGGATGCGGGTATAGACAGCTCATGCATCGGCTACATCAACGCACACGGCACGGCGACGCACAAGGGAGACATTTCGGAGGCTACCGCAATAAAGGCGGTGTTCGGCGAAAAACTTCCGCTTGTAAGCTCCACTAAGAGTGCGACAGGCCACATGATGGGAGCAGGGGGCATAACCGAGACCATTGCCTGCATAAAGGCGGTGACGAGCGGCGTCGTTCCTCCGACGTTAAACCTCGAGAACGTCGATGAGGAGTGCGGCGGAGTGGACTTTGTACCCAAAACCGCAAGAAAAGCAGACGTAAAGTACGCAATGTCAAATGCGTTCGGATTCGGAGGTCAGAATTCCAGCATAATAGTCGGCAGATACGACGGATGAAGGAGAAAAAGATGAATTTAACGTATGATTCAAAAATGTTCAGAGAGACCTTCGAGAGCGAGTTTACATGGCTCGAGGGCTTTATGAGAAACGTAAGGCGGTATTCAAAGAAGACGGCGGCAATAGACGCCGCAAATGATATAAAGTGGACCTATGAAGAGCTCAATCGTGCTTCAAATCTCCTCGCAAACGCACTCAGGAACGGCGGCGTGAAGAAGGGCGACCTCATCCTCGTCCAGCTCTACAATTCGCCGCAGTTTTTGTTCGGATATATTGCTTCACACAAGATCGGCGCCGTCTTCAACCCCGTGAACTTCAACCTTTCATTCGGTGAGACCGCCGAGATAATGGATCACAACAAGCCAAAGGTGTACATATACGACACAGACATAACCGAAACTGCACTGAAATCCCTTGAAAAGGCGTCTCATAAGCCGGATATCGTAATTGCCGTAAACGGAACGGATAGGGCAAACGAGATTCCCGAAGGACATATTCTGTACGAGGATTTCGTAAAGGGTATGAGCGAGCAGGATCCTCCTGCGGACTTTGAGCCGTATATTTACGACGAGACTCTCCGCCTTCAGACCTCGGGCACGACGAGCATCCCGAAGGGCGTTCCGCTCAACAGCGTGAACGAAGTGCTCTCGGCGCACGGAGTAATAATGGATCTCGCGCTTAACAGAAACGACGTAACGATAAATATTTCCCCGTGGTTCCACCGCGGCGGAATACATACCACCGGCCCGACCGCAACTCTCTATTGCGGCGGTACCGTCGTGATAATGCGAACGTTCAGTCCCAAAATATGCATAAAGTACATAGAAAAGTACGGAATAACCTTTATGACGGGAGTGCCGGCCGTGCTGATACTCCTGTCGAAGCAGCTCGAACAGCACCCGGCGGATATTTCGACTCTGCGCGGCATAATGTCCATGGGAAGCCCGCTTGAAAAAGAGGTCTGCATACGCTTTCAGAATCAGCTCACCAAAAACATATTCAACGGCTACGGCACTACCGAAACACTTTGGAACGTAGTTTTAACGCCCGATGACCTTCCCGAGATGTCGGGATATGCCGGAAGATCGAGCGTAGACGACGATGTGCGCGTTGTGAGGGTGTACGACGACAAAAAGGCCGAGCCGGACGAAACGGTTGCGGACGACGAGAGCGAAGAGGGCGAGATAATAATAAAGAGCCCGGCAAAGTCATCTTACTGCTATGCGGACAACGAAAAGACGACAAAGGAAAAGTTCTACAAGGGCTGGCTGTACACGGGCGATATAGGCGTTTGGAACGAGCAAAAGTATATAAAGGTCATGGGCAGGAAGGACGACATGATAATCAGCAAGGGCGAGAACATATACCCTGTGAGGATCGAGGAGGTTTTAAGCTGTCACCCGAAGGTAGAGGACTGCATAGTGGTCGGCGTACCGGAGGCGACGAGGGGCGAGTCTGTCGCGGCGTATATCGTGGCAAGCGACGACAGCCTTACTGCTTCTGAGCTGAAGGAATACTGCGAAAAATCGTCTGATATATCGAGGTATCAGGCTCCGAGATATTACCGATTCATAGAGGAGCTTCCGAGAACGGCGACCGGCAAAAAACAGCACTACGTAATAAGAAATCAGGCAAAGGACGACCTTTCAAAAGGACTTCTTGAAAAAGTCTGAGGCGCTTTTTTCAAAACTTTTACCGGAAATATTTGACTTTTCGGAAAAAGTATATTATAATGGTATCGCCGTAACAATATCGGAAAAGGGAGTTTGAAAACGACGGATTTGATTCAGGCTCACACTTTCCGGGCTTTACGGCAAAATTCTGATTTTATCAAAAAATACGTGGGAGGAATTATGATGAACAAGAAAATCGTTTTAATAATGTGCGCCATGCTCATAGCTTTTGCACTTGTCATCACTTCATGTACAAAGACGCAGGAAAACAACAACGACGCCGATAATGCGGAAGTAACGGAAATTTCCGAAAACGGCGGCGAAGAGGCGGCAGACGGATCCTTCGAGGAGCAAATATGCGATTGGATCTTTCTGAATGCCGAAAGCGGAACTCTTACAGTTCGCATACCGCTCAATGACGGCGAATATTGGGAATCCGAGACACAGGGCTTTGAAGATGATTTCGACGGGGAAGCGGAGCTTATCACTTCAAGCGACATGGAGAACAGCGAATACGCCGCTTCTTTCCGGGGTATAAAGGACGGAACGGCTCTTATCAGACTTTCCCTCTATGACTATATGGGAATCTCGCAGGAGGTAAGAGTAATTCACGTTAATATAGCCGACGGTATGATAACCGGCGTCGAATTCTATGACGAATATGCAGGCGTTGCCGAAAAGAACAATAAGCTCGTCGGAAGCTGGCAAGACAGAACGAGTCAGCGCGCAGTCATGACGGTTTACGGCAACATTGATTTCACAAAGTTAAGTGTAGCTATACACTGGGGCAGCAGCGTATCCGAGTCCGCAGAATGGACGATGACGGCAGAATATGACGCAGAGAGAGACGCCTTTTACTATGAAGACGGCGAATACGCCCTGGTCACGTATCTCGAGACCGGCGAGATCGGCGAGAAGAGCGTAGAGTGGAGCGGCTCCTCCGGATACTTTACAGTATCTGAAGAAAACAACGTGACATGGTGCGATTCAAAGCAGGAGGACAGCGGAGAATTTGACTTTGAGCGCATCTATGCACCGGAGGTTACGGCTGAGGAATTCGGCGACAAATATTTTTCGGTAATCGCAGCGTCCGAGCAGGGTACTGCCGGCGCTTCTATGAAAAACGCACTGGCGGCATGCGAGCTTATAAGCTTTGCGGATGCAAGTCAGGTATGGAATATGGACGAGGCAGTGCTTCGCGATAATTTTTACGCCGCTTATATGAGCCTGGATGACGACATAAAGTCCCGGTTTGACGAAAACTACGAGGCGGTATTTGAGACAGCAGCCGAAATAGCTGCTGATCCTGACGGCATGGCGGACGTCTTATCCGACATAGGAGCGGACATGGACACCGTAAGACGCTTATCCGCAAGAGATGACGTAAAGGCGTCAATCCGTACGCTGAAGTTTTACACCGATGGCATAATGAGTGCCGAGCAGTAACGGACAGTATACGCACAGTACACCCATAGCTCCCCGATTCAACGGGGAGCTTTTTTTCGCCGTGAAAAAGCGGAGAAATCAATCGTTTTTGCGGCAATTTGCCGTCCATACCGTCACAGGTACCCCGGGCATACCGCTGCCAACTTCTTTTCAGATCACTATACCGTTATGACAACATCGCAAAAATAGTTTTTTATACAATTATTTTGAAAAATCACTTGATATTATTTTAGATTAGTAGTATAATAAAAAAGATAAAAGGGAGATTGTGTGTAATTTACCATTTGGCTCTCGAAACATAGCAGACTGGGAATTTCAAAAATCGCCAAGTCATATATTGGTGATGAAATACGGCTCGGCTCAGAGTCACACAGCAAAGACAGCAGTTTACATGAGGAGGTATTATGTCTGTCAGAGGACCAAAATTAAAAATTTTTGCGCTTATCCTTGCAATTATCGCCATTGTTCTCGGGGCGTATTTCACATTTTTTCAGTCGCGCGGCTTTGTT
>CAJOMW010000086.1 GCA_905235695.1 uncultured Clostridia bacterium
GCCGGTATTCTTCCGCCCCTCTTCACGAAGTCTGCGCTCGAATATGTGTTTACCGGCATTACCGGGCAATATCCGAGAAGTCCGCCGAACTCCACGGAGTCGCCAACCTTCTTGCCGTACGCCGGGATAAGTCTTACCGCCGTCGTCTTGCCGTTTATCATGCCTATTGCCGCTTCGTCTGCGATTATCGCCGATATCGTCTCCTCCGGGACGTCTCCGGGAACGGCTATCATGTCAAGTCCGACAGAGCAAACCGACGTCATCGCCTCGAGCTTTTCTATTGTGAGTGCGCCGCACGCCGCCGCATCTATCATGCCCTTGTCCTCCGACACCGGTATGAAGGCGCCCGAGAGTCCGCCGACGTGTGACGACGCCATCGCTCCGCCCTTCTTAACGGCGTCGTTGAGCATTGCAAGCGCCGCCGTGGTTCCGTGCGTTCCGCATTTTTCGAGCCCCATGGCTTCGAGTATGTGCGCTACCGAGTCGCCTATCGCCGGTGTTGGTGCGAGCGAGAGGTCGACTATTCCGAAAGGCACTCCGAGCCTCTCCGACGCCTCGTGCGCCACGAGCTGTCCCATGCGTGTTACCTTGAACGCCGTCTTTTTTATTGTGTCCGCCAGCTCCGAGAAAGAACAATCTCCTGCTCTCTCTATTGCGCTTCTTACAACGCCCGGGCCTGACACTCCGACGTTTATCACACATTCCGGCTCGCCTACTCCGTGGAATGCGCCCGCCATGAACGGGTTATCCTCCGGCGCATTTGCAAACACAACGAACTTTGCGCAGCCTATCGAGCCGCTGTCCCTTGTGAGATATGCGAGGTCTTTAACTATCTTTCCGCACTTGTTTACTGCGTCCATGTCGATGCCGCATCTCGTCGAGCCTACGTTTATGCTCGAGCACACCCTCTCGGTGGCGGCTATCGCCTCCGGCACTGCGTCAAAGAATGCGAGCTCCTTTTTTGTCATGCCCTTCTGGACGAGAGCGGAAAAGCCGCCTATAAAGTTTACGCCGAGCGTATGAGCCGCCCTATCCAGCGTCTTTGCGGCGAGTATATAGTCCTCTTTGGTATTCAGTCCGCCCACCTGTGAGATGGGGGTGACCGAAACACGCTTGTTTATTATCGGTATGCCGTATTCCTTCTCTATGTCTGCGCCGACCTTCACAAGGTTCTTTGCGTAAGAAGTTACCTTATTATATATATTATCGCAGGTCTGCTCCGCCGTGCCGCCCGCACAGTCGATGAGGGAGATTCCCATAGTTATCGTGCGGACGTCCAGGTGCTCCTCCCGTATCATGTTTATTGTTTCGAGTACGTCGTTTATGTTTATCATATATTTTCGTCCTTAAACCTCAAAAATGTCAGATCCTGTGCATGGAATTGAAAATATCCTCGTGCATTGCCTGTATTATAAGCCCGTTTTCCTTGCCGAGAACGTTCATCGCATCTACGAACTCTCCGAAATTCACGTTCTCCTCAAATTCGAGCAGCATTATCATCGCAAAATACTCGCCTACGACGCTCTGCGAAATATCTACTATGTTAGCCCCGTACTCGCTGCACTTTGCGCTCACCTTTGCGATTATGCCCTTAGCGTCCTTTGCGGTAACAGTAACGACTGCCTTCAATTATATCATTTCCTTTCGTTTTGAGCTTTGAGTTTATTATACTACACTTTTAGGAGGTTTTCAATAGATAGGCGAATGTTTTTTGTCTGTTTGCGCCGTTTTGTCTGCATTTATAAAACAATTTCAATATTAACATTTTCCCTGTTGCACTATTAACAAAAAAACCGTATAATACTTGCAAAGAAACGGGGGAAAGAGCATGGAAAACAACGAAGCTTCATATAACGGCTACTGCGAATATCTCACGCCGGTAAAGGCTACGGGGAAGATAAAGGCGGTTCGTGCAGTCATAACAGTGCTTGCCGTCGCTTTATCGGCTCTTGCACTCATACTGACATTTCCGACCGTGCCTGTCGTCGGTTTTCTGCTCGTTTTGGTAATAGCCTTCTTTGCCCGGCTTGCGTGGCAGTACACCAAGATAGAGTACGAGTATACGATAGCGACGGGCGAGCTCGAGCTGTCGAAGATATACGGCGCAAGGAGCAGGAGGGTAATTCTGAGCATCGGAATGAGCGACGTTGCCGAAATATTTCCGCTTTCAAGGCTGGGAAACCGCAGCGAAAACATTCTGTTTGCCTGCGGCAGGGACGACGGTGACGCCTACTGCCTTAAATACGACGGCGGAATACTCGTAATATCCGCACCCGAAAGAACAAAGGCCTGTCTGAAGCACTACAAGCGCAGTGCATTTTTTGAATGAGAGAGGTAAAAATGATAATAGATTTTCACACACACGCTTTTCCCGACAGCCTCGCCCCGAGAGCTATACCCGCCCTTGCCGAGAGCTCGTCTCTCACGCCCAATCACGACGGGACGATTTGCGGCCTGACAAAGGCGCTGGACGAGAGCGGAGTTGAAAAGGCGGTCGTGCTGTCTATCGCAACAAAGCCTCACCAGGAGAACTCCGTAAACACTTTTGCGATAAGTCTTCTCGAAAATCCGAGGATAATCCCCTTCGGCTCTGTGTTTCCCGGGAGCGACACGTGGCGTGAGCAGCTCGCTCGCCTCCGAGACGCCGGGATAAAGGGCATAAAGCTGCACCCGGAGTATCAGGGGTTTTTCATAGATTCGGACGATGCAATGCCGATTTACGAAGAGTGCGGAAAGCTGGGGCTTATAGTCACATTCCACGCCGGCGCCGACGCCGCATTTCCCCCTCCCGTACACGCTTCCCCCGAGCGGCTGAGCTTTGTGTGCTCCTCTTTTCCGAGCACCACCTTTACAGCCGCCCATTTCGGAGGCTACGGGATATGGGACGAGGTCGCATCTAAGCTGAAAGGTCACGACAATCTGTACATTGACACGTCCATGACGCAGACGGCGGATAGGATAGAACGAAAGACGGCTCTTCGCATACTGAAAACTCACGGCACAGAGCACATACTTTTCGGGAGCGACTCGCCGTGGGAAAAGCAGAGCGATTCGATGAGATTTGTTAGGTCTTTCGGGCTGTCGGATAGCGACGAAGAGCTTATATTCTCAAAAAACGCAAAAAGGATACTGAATATATGATAAAGACGGCGCGAATCTGCGCCGTCTCTTTTTATCTTATATTTTATCTGTAATATGTATACCGGTATATCTTATACCGGTTTTAAAATGTCACGGCGCAAAATGTTTTACAAGCATCATAACCGCCGTAAGGAAAGCAAGGAACGAAAAGTTAAAGGCTGAAAACTGCGCTATGTATCTTCCCGCCTTGCCGGGATTATGCGAGACGTACTCGCGGAAAGTTATAAGGCTCGCAAGCGAGGCTATCAGTGTTCCCACGCCTCCGATATTCACGCCAACCAGAAGATCGGCGTAGTTTTTCGTAAACTGCGAGAGCAGTATCGCAGACGGCACGTTGCTTATGAACTGGCAAGAGAGCGTACTGAAAAGGAGAGTGCTTCTCTCCATAAGTGCGGAGAGAAAATCACGCACAACATCTATTCTCGCCATGTTGCCGGCAAATATAAAGAAGAACACGAAGGTCAGAAGCAGCGGATAGTCCACCATCTTCAGCGCCTTTCTGTCTGCAAAAAGCAAAACCGCAGGTATCACAATAAGTCCTATCCAGTAGGGTATGCCTCTGAAAACTATTGCTATTGCAAGTGCAAAAAGAGCAAGATACAGCGCCGTACGGAGCGGCGAGAGGACTATTTTCTCGTCTTCAAGGCAGAGCGGCTCTTTCTTTACAAACACGATGCAGCAGACCGTTATCAGAAATACCGACAGCGCAAACGGCAGAGCCATGATCGACATGAATTCGGACGTCGGTATCGAAAATTTGGTATACAAATAAAGGTTCTGAGGGTTGCCGAACGGCGTCAGCATACCGCCGAGGTTTGCGGCAATGTTCTGCATGATGAACGTGAACGCCATGTATTTTTGCTTTCCTGTGGAGGTGAGTAAAATATATCCGAGCGGAAGAAAGGTTAGGAGCGCCATGTCGTTTGCGATGAGCATAGAGCCTATAAACGTGACGCAGACGAGGGCGAGTATGCAGTACCTTGCATTTTTGAAGGTTCGCACGACCTTTCTCGCCAGCATATAGAAGAAATTTATATTTTTCAGTGCGCAGACGACCGCAAGAACGCAGAAAAGGCAGGTCAGCGTCTTGTAGTCGAAGTATCCGAGATACTCTTTGTCGATCGGGACTATCAGGCTTGTTATGACAGCTAAAATCAGAGCTGTGAGCATAACGGCGTTCTTTTTTATAAAGTCCGCTTTGGCGGAATGTTTCGGGGCTTTTGGATATGCTTTCGTCATTATTTTTTCCTTTGCTTTATTGAGTTATTTTATGGGTTAAAAATAAATATAATATATTGATGACTTAAAGAAGGAGATGCTTCCGATGAAAAAGGCTCTGTTATTTCAGATTATACTCTGCGCTCTCATTATATCGGCGTCGCTTTACGTGAGATATGCCCAAAGCATCAGTGTGTCGACAATGTCGACCTTTGCAGGCAATTCGGAAAATGCCGTCTTTGGCTTCTCCGGCAACCTCACGTTCTCCGACCTTGCCGCAAGAGTGAGCGAATGCAACGACGTTTCGGGCGGCGGCGAGGTAGAGCCGTAATGGCGCTTTTATATATAAAGATACCGTTTACAAAGGTAAGGGTGAGCATTTTTGCCGTCATATTGATTTTGTCGCTCTTCTATGCGGATTTTTCGGTTTACACGGCGATAATAATTATCAGCGCCGCGCTGCACGAAGTCGGGCATATTGTCTTTATGAAGGCTTTCGGCGTTGAAATATACGGCATAACAATACTTCCGACCGGGGCGGTCATTCGCTCAAACGCCGCATCTCTGCCGTATTCGAGGGAGATAGCGGTAGACGCCGGGGGCATCATCTTCAACCTTGTCTCCTCCCTTGCCGCTCTTGCGGCAAACCTCATTCTGCACGACTCGTATTCCCTGTTCTTCTATTTCTGCGGTACGCTTCTCGCCGCCGTAAATGCGCTCCCGATAAAGACGCTGGACGGAGGGCGGATAGCGACGGCGATCCTGTCTTCAAGGCTGGGAGTTGACAGTGCTCAGAGATACGTCGAGGCAATCTCCTATATATCTTTCGTTGCGCTGACCTTTGCGTCGCTGTGGCTGCTCACCGTGACCGGCTGCAATTTTTCCCTCATAGTACTTACGGTCTATATCTTTATATGCGCCTATGCAAAGGAGTGATTTGCCACCGGCAAAAGCGCCGTTTTTGATGTTGCTCTGCCGAGCAAAGAGCAGCTACCAAAGCGCCGCTTTTGATGCTCATTTGATGGTTTACTGCT
>CAJOMW010000087.1 GCA_905235695.1 uncultured Clostridia bacterium
CTGATGACCTGAGATGTGGTATTAGTCTGTTCCGCCGCAGAGAGTGCCGATTAAAAATTTACTCATTTTTGTAAATTCAATTTACATTCGTTTCTGCGTGCTGTTTTCTCTATATCATTTTGATTTCTTTTCCGCCGAGAGCCATTATGCCGTATTTGAACGCCAGCCTTGCCTTCTCTCTTTCGGCAGCATCATCCGACATGAGGTGCGGCTCGATGTTTCTGTAAAACTCTCCGAGCATTGTGCCGTCGCTCCTGAGAATTTCGGCATCATATACAGGAAGGGTTTCGTCCTTTACCTCGACGTAATAAGGCCTTGTGACGGCGAGCCTGAGAAGCTCCTCATCCACCTCAAACTCCTGCGGCACAAGTCCGCCGAGAACTACTCTCAGAGCGGTGTCGTCTCCGTACGGTGCGCACACCTTCTGAATCTCTCCGAGTGCGGCACTCATGTCCCTGCACCCCGTAACGTCGACGTTTGCTATCTCATACCGCTTTTTCGAGCGGCCTATCGGCTTTATTTGCGTGCCCTCTTTCGTAACGTCGCAGAGAAACGCTCCCTTGTAGCCGGTTTCGTCGAATCCCCTGCCCTCAAGGCAGCCGCAGTAGGCATAATAAGTGCCGCCTGCCTTCATGAGTCCGGACGCCTTATGGATATGACCGAGTGCGGCATAGTCAACACCGCTCACAGCAAGGTCGCCCTCGAGTATCGGGCAGTAGACCGACAGAGGGTTGCCGAGGTCTCCGTGTGCGGCGAGGATATTTATTTTCGTCGGATCGCTTACGGAAAAGCCCTCGAGCGGAGATCTCGTCATGGTATCGGACGTGAATGCGTAGCCGTACACACGCACGTTTGTTGACGGCACGTCGATATATTCCATCTTATCGCTCCTGAATATGTGGACGTTATCCGGCCACTTTATCAGCGCATAGGGGGATTTTTCGTGGTAAAAATCGTGGTTCCCGGGCGCTATCACAAACAGGCACGACGGAAAGGTCGATATTGCGCTGCAGATATTGTCTGCGGTGTCTTTGGTTATATACGAGTCGTCAAAGAGGTCGCCCGATATGATGAACAGTCCGCACTCGTTCTTCTTCGCCTCAAGGACGAGCGATGAAAAGTCGCTTCTCAGCTCCGTGCGGCGCTTCTGTGCCTCTATGGGGCTGGTGAGCGTGAACGGTGAGTCGAGGTGAACGTCGGCGCAGTGTATAAGCTTCATGCAAACACCGCCTTTCGGAATGATATTGAAATCGAATGCAAAATTAAAAGGCGGATAAGCTCCGCCTTCAATTTATTCAAGATTAAATTTCTTCTTGAACTTGTCAACACGTCCGCCGGCGTCAACAAACTTCTGCTTGCCGGTGAAGAACGGGTGACACTTTGAACAGATATCAACGCGCAGCTCTTCTTTTGTGGAACGTGTCTGGAAGGTAGCTCCGCAAGCGCATTTAACGGTCGCGTCTACATACTTAGGATGGATTCCCTGTTGCATTTATGTTCACTCCTATTCTTTTTGTCAGATAACAGAAGTTATTATATCACATAAAATTCGTTTTTGCAATAGTATTTCGGCATATTTTGAAAATATTTTATGAAATTTTTTATGGAAATTTGTTTTTCTGTCCCTCTTTCGACGATTTTTTTGAAAGGGAGATGGTAAAATTACGGTGAAAGACGTAAAAAGCTAAGGATTTGAAAGTATTCTTTCTAAAAATCGGAAAGGAATGGCAAAAATGCAGCAAATATTCAGCAGAGGCGGACAGATGAGAAAAAAGATACGTCAAAAAGCGGATAAGGCGAGAAGTGCGGCTCTGAAAGTTCCAAAAGCCGTAAAGGCTTTCTCCGTCAGGACGGCGGACAGGCTGTCAAAGGCGGCGTCAAAGCGCGGACTGAGGGTTTCGGAGCTGAGAGAGTATTCAAAATACGTGCTTATATCCCTGCTGTCGTTCCTCATGGCGTACGCGCGCTTTCCCCAGGACATAAGACCTCTGGGAATTGCCGTGATATGTGCGGCGGCCGATAAAAAGACGGCGCTGTTCGCTTACATAGGGTGTGCCGTCGCGTGCGTAACGTACCCCGACATCGCAATAGCCTACTTTATAGTATACTTCATGCTATTTGCCGCAAGAAAGGCGTTCACCGATTCAAAATTCCGCGAGCCGATATACGTAAAAGTCATAGAGAGCACCGCGGCGAGCATGGCGATAGGCGTAATACGCATATCATCTTCGCACAGCGAGGCTCTGTACGAGTACATAGCGGCTCTCGCATCGGCGGCTCTTGCGGCGGCGTTTACGTACTTCTTTTCAAACATTTTTGCGAGAGATATATACGACTCCATCCCCCTGGGCCGCAAAAGCATTTGCAGCTATGCGCTTATGGGCGCGATAGTGTGTTCCCTCTCGGGTATCGGAATTTTCGGCTTTGACCTTCGACTTATTGCCGCATGTGTCATAACGCTTACCTACGCCGTCTCAAATGGCTTTATGCATGCAGGGATAGTGGGCTTTGTATGCGGAGTCGCCTGCGGTGATCCTATGACGTGCGCTTGTCTCGGGCTTTGCGGCTTAATAAGCGGTCTGCTGTTTCCAAAGAGCATTTTTGCCGCCCTCTTCTCGTTTGCGGCTGCGTTTTTCACCTGTGGAGCATACAGCCAAGACATTCAAAGCGCACTTGCTCTCATGCCGTCGGTTGCGCTCGCCTGCCTTATCTTTATCCCTGCGTGTGCGTTTCTTCCGGATATTATGCGAATATCCGTCTCCGCCAAGGGCGCAAAAGCAAATACCGACACGGCGGATAAGAGCAATTATCCTCGCCGCCTTTCCGAGGCGTTCTTTTCGCTGTCGGAGGTATTTTACAAGCTCTCGGAAAACCGCCGCTTCCCGTCCGAGAGCGACACGGGCATAGCGCTTGAGAGGGCGTTTTCGGAAGTCTGCTCAAAATGTGCGCTGAATGAAATGTGCTTTGCGAGGCGGAACACAGATGAGGACGAGCTGAGAAAAAAGCTGCATAGTGCCATGCAGGTACGGCAAGCGGAGCCGGACGATTTCGGCGCAAACATGAAGGAAAAATGCATACGGCTCGAAGCGCTTTGCGACGAGGTCAACGCCTCATACAGAAAGACAGCCGTCGCTCTTTCAAAGGACAACCGCACCTCGCTTCTGTCGTCCCAGTACGCCGGCATCGCGAGGCTCATCACCGACACCGAAAAGAAAAGTGCTGAAATATCGGGCAGAGACGAGGCTTACGAGAAAAAGATAGCCGATGCACTGAAAAAAATAGATATGCCGTTCTCACGGATAACGGTGTGCTCAAAGAGGGAAAAAAAGGTAAAGATATACGGGGTAAATCTCGACAAGATACCGTTCGGAGCGGAAGAGCTGAAAAAGTATATGCTGACCGAATGTGGGCTGAGAATAACCGAGCCGTCGTTTGATATGACGGAAAGCTCAGGCATTGTTATGAGCTTTGAAAGGGCGCCTGTGATAAGCGTAGAGTACTCGCATGCGAGCAGATCCAAGGAAGATGACGAGGTGAACGGCGACACGGTAAACTTCGTGCACGGAGACCACAGCTTTTTCCACGCCTTTATATGCGACGGCATGGGCAGCGGAGCCGACGCCGCTCTCGCATCCCGTCTCTCGTCGGTATTTCTCGAGAAAACGCTGTCGGTTGGCGCAAAAAAATCAATAATACTCGAGCTTCTCAACAACGCCCTGCTCGCACAGAGCAACGAGAGCTTTTCGACGGTCGATCTGCTCGAAGCTGACCTTCTCACCGGAAAGAGCTATTTTCTCAAGGCAGGCGCTGCGCCGACGTTCATCCTACGCCGGCAAAAGCTGTACAAAATAAGCTCTTCGACGGTGCCTGTCGGTATAATTTCCTCGTTTACCGCCGAGAGCACGAGATTTGACCTTGAGGCAGGCGACGTAATAATAATGGTATCGGACGGAGTGGTACAGGGTACGGACGAATCCCCGTGGCTCGCCGAGCTGATACGGATGGACGTGACGAGAGATCCGTCGGTGCTCTCAAGGAAGATACTCGACAAGGCAAGGGAAATCAACGTGCGAACCGACGACATGACGGCTGCGGTAATAAAGATAAAAGGCTGCTGATAAAAGGGGGGCATACTTCGGCAAGAAGTATGCCCCTTTTTCCAAATATGATTTGTTGCTTACATTACCCCCGGGTAGATATCCTCGGAGAAGTACTTGCCAAAGATATATACCGGCACTGCCGACCAGCCGTGGCAGAGACTTCCTGCCTTGTAGAAGTCGTCTGCGCCGAGGTCTGTTTCCCAGAACGTATCCGCACCCCTGCGCACCATGCTTCCCCAGCGCTCCTCTATCTCGTGCATTACCTGCTCCTTGTAGTCTCCGCTTTTGAGGAGTACTTCAAAGCGATATATTGTCATGCTGAGCGAGACGGGTATAAACGCTCCCTTTGCGACGAGTTCCGTGACGGAAGCTATCTTATCGTCCGGAACGATACCGGCGTAGAGCATCATTATCTGCGTTAAGTCGTGGCGTGGCTCGGTGTCCCTGCCAAGGCGCGTTATATATGCGCCGCTCTCCTCATGGAAGAATGCATCGTGCGTCGCCTTCTTGATGGAGGCGGATATATTTTCATAGCGCTCTGCGTCGCCCCGTCCGATAATGCGGCATACTCTTGCGAAGCAGTCAAGCGCATCTGCTACGAATGCACAGAGCGGCGATTCATACACCTTTTCTCCCTCGGGTATGCGATCCAAGCCGCCAAGACCGTCTCTCCACTCATAGAAGTTCCAAAGTCCCTGCCCCTGATAAAGCGGAATAAGCCCGGTCTCGCCGTCTATGCGCTCGCAGAAGCCCTCTATGATATTTTGTATGACCGGGAACACGTCGTTCGCAAGCGTTATGTCCTTGCTGTACACGGTATACTCGTATATTTCACGAATATATACGGCCGTAAACGATGGTATGGTAACGGCAGTCTTTCCGGGCGAACAAAGCTCGAGAAGCTTATCGTGCTCACGGTATGAGCGAGAGAGCAGATCAAGCGACGCGCGCGGAAAGCGAAACTCGCGGAACGCATAATATCCGCAGAGTATCTGTATACGGCTGTCAAGCGCATAGAGAGCCTGCTCACGCCATGGGCAGTCCTCGTAGTGCTCGTGCATACAGGTTTTCAGAGTATTGACACCTATGTCGTATATTATCTTATGAAGTCCGTCGGTGACGGGTGCAGGGTAAGAGCTTATCGGATACGTCGTCGGGTAAATGCCGGCGTGATTGACCGTCGCTTGCCTTGCATATATATGTATCTGAAGATATCTGAGACCTATTCTCTGATAAGGGTA
>CAJOMW010000088.1 GCA_905235695.1 uncultured Clostridia bacterium
CTTGAAAAGGATCTTTCCGAGCTGTTCTTCTTTAATAATTAAATCGGGGTAACGGAATGACCGCTGCCCCGATGTTTTTTTATTTAAGCCCCTGTTTTCCGAGCGCTTTCCTCACGGAAATTCCTATGAGCGTAGAAGCTATTATCTTTATGGCGTCGCCGATAAGAAACGGCACAACGCACGCCATGAGAGCCGCGCCGAGGGTATACGGCGTTCCCTTCTGTCCCATTACGTATATGAACCACGCCGTGCCGAGTGCGTACAGCACGACGGTCCCGAGCGCCATTCCGAGCGGATACGCCCACTTTTTATCCTCAAATTTGTCTATTATAAGTCCTGCTATGAATGCGCAGGGCAGATAGCCGATTATGTAGCCGCCCGTAGGTCCTACGAGCTTTTCTATTCCGCCTGCCGCACCCGAAAACACGGGAAGCCCGACGGCTCCGAGCACTATGTAAACCGCAACAGAAGCCGCAGACCATTTGCCGATTATCGCCGACGTGAGGTATAGCGCAAAGGTTGCGAGAGATATGGGCACAATGCCCGTCGGAAGCGTAAACGGCGAGAGGACGCACATTATTGCGGCAAAAAGTGCGAGAAGCACGAGCTTTCTTATGCTGTTGTGGTTTTGCGGGGTATTCATTCAGTTTTTTGCTCCTTTGGATAGTTTGATTCCCTGTAATATGTTTGTGTCGAACGAGAAATTAAGCCCGCTTTCCTCCCTTTGACGCTTGAACGCAAGCTTTATAAGTCTGTCTATCAGCTCGTCAAACTTTACTCCGCTCGCCTCCCAGAGGTAGAACGAGAGCGAGCCGGGAATGGTGTTCAGCTCGTTGAGATACAGCTCTCCGCTCACGGTATCGTACAGATAGTCTATTCTCGTAACGCCCGAACAGCCTATTGCCTTGAACGCCCTGACAGACAGTTCTTTTACCTTTTCTTCGAGTTCTTTTGATATTTCGGCAGGTATCTTTCGGCTGAGGTTTGCCATGCCGGAGGACTTTGAACCTGAAGATGCCGTCTTTGCCCCTGCCGATTTAGCTCCCTTTGAGCCGCCGTTCATGTACTTTTCTTCATAAGTGAGTATATCGTCGGAATTTACCGGCTCTTCGCAGACGGACGCAGTCGCATCGTATCTGTCTCCGAGAACGGAGCAATTTATCTCTTTTAGGTTTTCAACCGCATTTTCAACAAGCACTACCGACGCAAACGTCAGTGCGTTTTCTACGGCGTCCTTCAGCTCCTCCCTGCTCTTTGCCTTCTTTACGCCGACGCTTGAGCCGAGGTTTGACGGCTTTACGATGACGGGATATCTCGTCTCGGCCTCTATCTTTTCGATAACCGCGTCGGGAGCGTTAAAATACTCCTTTGTATTGACGCTTACGCAGTCGAGCACGGGAACGCCGCTCATTTTGAGGACCGCCTTTGTCGCCGCCTTGTCCATGCCTATGGCGCTTGCGGTTACGTCGCACCCGACAAAGGGTATGCCTATCGTCTTGAAATAGCCCTGGAGAGTGCCGTCCTCGACGTTCGTGCCGTGTACGACGGGAAACGCAACCTCTATCTCGCAAAGTACGTTTTCCCCGAACTTCTTCTGCGGATAGCGCACAAGAAGGAATTTTCCACCGTCGTTTACGAGGATCACTCTCGTGCTGTCCGAGAGCAGAGCTTTTATATCCTTGTATGCCTCCACTTCCCCGATTTTTTCTCCGACGTACATCTTTCCGTCTTTGGTTATGTACACGGGAGTCGGCGCATAGACCGACGTGTCAAACGCATAATACGCCTGAAGCCCGGAAATTACCGATATTTCGTGTTCGACGCTTCTTCCTCCGAAGAAAACTCCCACCTTTATTCTCTGATCGCTTGCTGCCAAACTTAAAACCTCTTTTCAAATCGTAATGTTAGTGCCTTATATTGAATAATAGTTACAGTTATTTGCGAATTTTTACGGTAAAATTTATCTGAAATTGTCGGGAAGGTCATTTTCGAGGAGGATATATTTTCTCTTTCCCGATTCGAGCGCCCTCGCTTCGCTTACGGCGTCCTCGAGCTTTGATGAGTAAGCGAGCCTGCCATCAACGTCAAATCCGGCTTCTTTTGCACCTGCGCTGATGCTGTCAAGGTTATACTTTCCCACAATGAATATGTAGTCGCACACCGCCGACGCCTGAGCACCGAAGGTCTTATTCAGCTCAAACTGCTTTTCTCCGAGCTCCACCATTCCGGGAGTTACGAGTATCTTTACGCCGTCAAAGGAGCTGAGCGCATCGAGCGCCGCCTTTGCGCCGGAGGGGTTTGAATTGAAGGCGTCGTCTATCATGACGCACTCGCCGGCATCAATGAGCTGAAGTCTGTGCGGAACATACTCGAGCTTCCTTACGGCTATGGCAATATCGCTGTCAGGTACATCGAGCTTTTTCGCCATGGCAAAGCAGGCGAGGATATTCAGAACCGTGTGGCTTCCTATAAGTCTTGTGGATATCTGAGCTTCGCCGCCGTCATATTTTACGGCAAAAGACGTTCCCTTTGAGGAAAGCTCAATATTTTCGGCGGTAAAGTCGGCGTTTTTGTTATCTATGCCGTAGTAAACGCAGTTCTTTTCGCATTTGCGGCTTGTGATATACTCGTTGTCGCCGTTAAGCACGACAAATCCGTCGCTTACCGCATCTGCAAGCTCAAATTTTGTGTCTGTGACGTTTTCTATGCTCTTAAACGTCTCGAGGTGCTGTGGACCGACCGAGGTTATTATGGCGTGCTTCGGGTGGACTATGTCGCATATTTCCTTTATGTCGCCTATATTTCTCGCACCCATTTCGCAGATAAATATCTCGTGCGAGGGCTTCAGCATCTCCCTTATAACTCTTACTACGCCCATGGTGGTGTTGTAGCTTCCGGGTGTCATGAGGACGTTATACTTTTGCGAGAGTATTTTTTCGAGGTAGTATTTGGTGCTGGTCTTGCCGTAGCTTCCGGTTATGCCGATTACGGTAAGGTTATCTTTTCGCGCGTCGATTATCGCCTTTGCCTCGTTTATGTAGTGGTTTTTGACCGCTTTTTCAACCGGCTTGTTTATTATATTTGCAAAAAAGACTACGAGGAACATAATAACAAGCTCAAAAGCGAGAAGGCAAAAGCTTCCCGTCAGAACGCATACAAGCACCGCAAGAGCCGATATGAGCGCCTGCGTGATGAGCAGCCTTATTACGCGCGAAGTGTACTTGAACGGCTTTTTTGCCTTCTTAGGCAGAAAGCCGATAAAATATATAACATTCAGTGCCGACGCAATGTAAAAGACGGCGGTATTTGCGAAGAAAAGCAGCACGAAGCTTATGATTGCCGGAAATACCTTCAGAATAAGAGAACCGACGAGGTTTGTCTTGCCCCATCTGATAAAGTCCTTCGGGTGATAGGACACGAGCTGAAGCATATAGGTATAGTACCTCGCAGAAAGTGCGGCGGCAAGGAGGTATGTCAGAAGGAAAACGCCAATGGCAATATAAGCGGCAGAAGGCATGATTAGTCAATTCCTTTCGGCTTTATTTAAAAGTTAAAGAATGATCTGAGTACCCTTTCGGTAAGCGGAATATCCGAGGTAAAGGAGAAATGTCCGGCTCCCTTTATCACGACAAGCCCGGCGTCGGGTATCTCCTTTTCCATTATTTTTGCGTGAGAGAGAGGCGTTGCGTCGTCATTTTCGCCCCAGATAAGGAGAGTAGGCTGTTTTATCAGGTGAAGCCTTGAGGACAGATCCGTATTGACGAGCTTTACCATGCTCTTTTGGAGCGTTTCGGAGGACGAGGCGTAGTCGGCCGAGCCGAAAACCTTTCTGAGATGCGGCAACGCCTCCGGGAAAGCCTTTCGGACGGGCTTTATTAAGACTATCTTCTTCAATATTTTGAAAGTGCGTATCTTCGCCCTTTTCGACAAGCTCTTTTTGGAGACTATACCGGCGCTGTCTATAAGCACTATCTTTGATATTTCAAAAGGCAGATTTTCACGGGACGCAAGCGCTATTATCACTCTGCCGCCGTGCGAATGACCGATAAAAGAAGCCTTGCTTACGTTGAGCCTTCTGAGCAGCTCCGCAACAAAGTCGCAGTAATCTTCAACATCGTATGCGAAGGAGGGCTCCGTGCTCTTGCCGAAGCCCGGAAAATCGGGCGCAATGACGCGGAAATTTCCTCTGAGCATATTTATTATGCTGCGGTAGACCTCGGCGGAGGCGAGCCAGCCGTGAAGAAGGACTATAACGTCCCCCTCGCCCTCATCGACTACGTTTACGTCAAGGGTATCGCCCTTAAAATCCATAAGCAAGAAAATTTCTCCCCTTTTATCAAAATTTCGTCTTTTATATTATATTATTTTATGGCAGGATTGTCAACCGAGGAAAAGTAAATATATAAAATTTTTATTTATTCGATGCAGCCATAGTTTTCAATTAAGTTTAAAATCCGAAGGATTTTTACCTTAACTCCTCACTCCAAGAAGTTTTGCTTTGCAAAACTTCCTAGGAAAAATCAAAGATTTTTCTTTCACTCCTAACTCCTAACTAACGTTCACTCCTAACTAAAAAAACATTGGACTTTTCCCTAAATATATGTTATACTGTAAAAAAATCAAAAGAGGTACGCCATGAACATACAGTATTTTCAGAAGCTCACGCTTCTCGACTACCCTTCAAAGACCGCCGCAACCGTCTTTACATACGGCTGCAACTTCCGCTGCCCGTTCTGCCACAACGCTTCTCTTGTTGTTGACAGACCGGAAGAGGCTGTCGATCCCGAAGAATTTTTCGCATTTCTCGCAAAGAGAAAAAATCTGCTCGACGGAGTGTGCATAACCGGCGGAGAACCTCTTTTGCAGGAGGATATTGCCGACTTTATAAAGAGGATACGCGATATGGGATTTCTCGTAAAGCTCGACACAAACGGATATCTTCCCGACCGGCTCGAAAAAATACTCGAGGAGGATATCGTGAATTACATCGCCATGGATATTAAAAATTCTCCCGAAAAATATCCGCTGACAGCCGGAATAAAAAATTTCGATATTGAGAGAATAAATACGTCGATAAATCTCATCAGGAACTCAGGCATTGATTTTGAGTTTCGCACTACCGCAATAAGAGAGTATCATACCATGGACGATTTCATAAAGATAGGAAAGTGGATACGCGGCTTTGAAAAATACTATATCCAGAACTTTTTCGACAGCGGAAACAC